>JAYWHB010000650.1:0-6851 GCA_043777915.1 Deinococcales bacterium | reverse complement strand
AACCGAACAACCCTCTCCCGCGCTTTTTGGCGGGATGAGGGTAACGAGCCTCAAGCGAGTTGGGTGAGGGTTGGATGACGTTGACGGGCTATCACTCCCGAATAATTAGAGATTTGGTGATGTCGCCGCGCCAGACCTCGAGCATATTCCTCCTAAAATTCAGAGCGGAACTCACCCCAAAGTTGTCTCAGTACACCACAAACCTCGCCCAGTGTGGCATTGGCTCTGAACGCCGCCATGACAAGCGGAAAAACATTTCCCGAACTCAAGGCAGCAGCTTTCAGATTCTCGAGCGCGAGTGTAGTGGCGTTGTTGTCTCGAGCCGTACGGTAGGCTTGGACTTCAGCACGGCGTAGGGCATCGGTTTCGGGGTTAATGTTTTGAATCGGTACGCTCGAGCCTTCTTTACTCTGAAATTTATTGACTCCCACCACAATTCGCGTCCCTTTTTCGATTTCTTTTTGGAACTGATAAGCGGCTTCTTCGATTTCTGATTGAATAAACCCCGCTTCGATGGCGGCTACACTGCCACCGAGCGCTTCGATTTGCTCTAAAATATGGGTGGCTTGTTGCTCGAGGGCATCGGTTAGACTTTCGATGTAATAACTGCCGCCAAGTGGGTCGGGTTCTTTGGTCACACCACTTTCAAAGGCAAGCACTTGCTGGGTACGAAGCGCCAGTTTTGCGCTTGATTCGGTGGGCAGCCCAAGGGCTTCATCAAAAGCATTGGTATGTAAACTCTGTGTACCACCAAGCACCGCCGCCAGTGCTTGATACGCAGTACGAATAATATTGACTTCGGGTTGCTGGGCGGTGAGGGTACTGCCGCCCGTCTGGGTGTGAAAACGCAACATCCATGATTTGGGATTGAGCGCCCCAAACTCAACTCTTGCAATTCGCGCCCACATCCGTCGTGCTGCCCTAAATTTGGCGGTTTCTTCCAAAATATCGTTGTGGCAAGCAAAGAAAAAACTAAGGCGCGGTGCAAATTCATCCAAGGTTAAACCCGTCTCGAGGGCAGCCCGAACATAGGCTTTGGCATTGGATAAGGTAAAAGCGATTTCTTGGGCGGCGGTACTGCCCGCTTCGCGGATGTGATACCCCGAAATGCTGATCGTGTTCCATTTCGGGATGTGCTTGGTGCAGTACACAAAAGTATCGGTAATTAAACGCATAGACTGTTTTGGCGGGTAAATATATGTTCCTCTGGCAATGTATTCTTTCAAAATATCGTTTTGAATTGTGCCGCCGATTTGGGTTAAATCCACGCCTTGGCTTTCGGCAACCAGCGCATAAAGGGCGAGTAACATCATTGCTGGGGCGTTAATGGTCATGCTGGTGGTGACTTGCTCGAGGGGAATATCCTTAAAGAGTTTTTTCATGTCGTCTAGCGTGGCAATACTCACCCCGACCCGTCCGACTTCACCAAGCGCTAAAGCATCATCGGGGTCTAAACCCAATTGGGTTGGTAAATCAAAGGCTACCGACAAACCGGTTGTGCCTTGGGATAACAAATACTGGTAGCGTTTATTGGATTCCTCGGCGCTGCCAAAACCTGCGTACTGACGCATTGTCCAAGCCCTAGATTTGTACATGTCGGCGTGGATGCCTCTGGTAAACGGAAACTGCCCAGATTGTAAGGTGTTCATAACCGCATAATAACGCTTTATTTAATAACTTTAGCCACTTCGCGCCGTACCGCATCAGGGCTTAAACCCGCACCAAAAAACTTAGTTTCGTTTTCAGTCCAAATTTCAAATAACAAACGCGCATTGTTCTTTGTGCCTCGAGTACCATCTAATGTGCCGCTATTGCCCACAAATCCAATAATATCGCCACGTTTAATTTGTGTGGCATAAGTTAAATTTGGATTGATGCTCGATAAATGCCCATACCGTGTCACCACACCGTTATTGTGCAATAAAGAAACTTGCCGACCACGAAGTAAATTCAAATCATTTTGACTTGCACCATCTTTAACTTTTTGTAGCAAAACCTGAAATTCTTGAGGCGTTAATTCCTTAAAGTTTGAGGTCAGTAACTTCACTTTAGCATCAGCAACTGCCAAGACTGGCATTCCAAATTGAACTTGCACTCCAGCATCCACACCTGTGAACACAAAACCCTGTGAAACACCACGACGATACGCTCTTGGCGCATTTGGCAAATTATCCACCGAAGTTGGCAGCCGCGCCCCCGCCAACGGCAGCGAAAGTTTGGCATCCTCGAGCAGTGCAGCTTTTTCAAAGACCTCGAGTTTAGCTTCTGTGCGCTCTAAATTCGCTACAGCACCACGCCACTGGATGGTCGCAAAAATGCCATACAACAGTAAAGCAGCCATGACATACCAACCCGCACGAACCCGACTCCACGGAACACGTCCTAAAAAACGCTGCGCCTCGAGCCACCACAAAGAAGCCCCGCGTTGCAAGCGCCGCCACAGGACTTTTGCACGATTGAACCACTCTTCTCGAGTATTCATGGGCTTTATTGTACGTTATTTAGCAACCACGAAGAAACCCGTTTAATACGCCCGTCTGACCACGCTCATACCTTGCGCCTCGAGCCAGTCGGCAACCACACCAACCGATTTTTTCACTCCAGAGGTAATCAGTGGCTGACCAAAAGATTCTAATTGTGCAATGATGCGCCCATCTTCGTTTTTACCGACACCGATTAACAATTCTTGGGCGTAATCGGGTTCTTCAACCCGAGCGAGGATAATCAGACGGTTTTCTCGGGTGAATGATTCGAGCAGAATTACAGTGCAGTGTTCAAACTGTGCCACGACTTTCTCGAGCGGCTTGGTTGGTAAAGTTCCTGTTAATTGTGCGTGTGGCATGATTTTTTCCTTTTTAATCTCGAGACGAGAAAATTCTTTTTTAGAAGCATTTCTAACCTTAAAACGAGCATGATGAATGTTTAAGCCCTGAGCTTGCCAACGCATCGCGTATTTGGTTTGTAGGGCAGCTTGTGGCGGTTCGTCTGGGATAATTTCAAATAAACCTGTACTAGCCGCTTGCTCGAGCGCAAAATCATAATACGGCGGGTGGTCGGTGGTCAGCCACAATTCACCATTTTTTACAAGGCGCGTGGACAGGAGTTCAAAAGTTTCTGAGCGCACAAAACGGTTTTCTTCGTGCTTACCTTTGAACCACGGGTCTGGGAAATTTAAGTAGACTCGAGAAATACTTTGTTCAGGCAGGGCATTACGAATCAAAAACTCGGCACTCATCCGCACCAGCACAGCGTTATCTTTGATTCCCGCAGTAAGGTAACGCGCAAAGGCTTTTTGTAAACTGACCCCAGAAACTTCAACCCCGAGGTAATTGACTTCCCCCTCGAGTTGGTGCTGTGTTGCCCAGAAACGTCCATCACCAAAACCAACTTCTAAAAACAGTGGTTGGCTTAAAGCAAATAAATCCTCGAGCGGTTGCGGATATAAAAAATCATTGGGTCGTAAAAAACGCGGCATTGGTTCAGAGTATAACGCAATCAAGGATTGAGAATACATCAAATTCTCACCTACGCCCACATAATGGATTTGTGAGAATACTCCCTACTGTCTTTTTTGTTGGCACATTACTTTTAACAACTGCATTGGCTCAAAACGAGCAAATCATTCGACCCAGCAGTGAGTTTCCTTGGCAAAAAGACGTTCCAGCCCTCGAGTACATTGGCGAAAACAACCTTCGCTTGCAAAATTGGGCTTTGCAGACTACCTATCCAATAGACGGCGCGTCAACATGGGGATTTACCTCCGCTTGGAGTAACCCAGCCACCGCGCTTCGCTTTGAAACACTTGACCAATCCAAAAGCATCACCTTAAAAACTTTACGCGGCGCAACCACGCCCGAAGAACGGGCTTTTAGCGCTTGTCAATACGGTACTTTTGGCAGGTCTGACGCAGTTTTTATTGATGCCAAACAACTTGGAATCAATAAGCCATCTGCTGTTACATACCGTGTAACGCCGCTTGGTGAACAAGGACAAGTGGGCGAAAGCATTTTGATGAGTTTCAATTTTACCAATGAATATGGTACATATCCAACGCCGAACCAAACAGGTATTTTGCAACTGTTTTTGCCAAGTGCTTCGTATACACTGCTCGGAAGGGTCAATAACCGAATCCAAATGTATGTTGCTGGGAATAAACCAATTCGCGGGATTCGCTTCAAATCCATACAGAATGCCAAAACCATGTTTTTTCAGATTCCAGTCAACCAGCAATCAAATCAAGGCAATAGACAATTCATCACAACCGAATTTAACGCTTCTGACTTTGGTTTGACTGATGGTGTGAGTGCTGTTTACGACACCACCATCATTGCCAACGATGGTCAAGAAAGCCAACCTTGGCAAATCAGCTTTAATCCAAGATTGAGTAACAAATTTCGTCAAAGTGTTCATGATTTACGCGCCGAAGAAGCCCTAATCAGTGTCTTTCCAATCCAGTTTTACCAGCCAATTGGCTCGGGCGCACTGGCTATTTACAGTCTGGAAAATTTTTCAAGTTTTACTCGAGTCCGTGCCAATTTAAGAAGTCAATTTGGGGCAACAACCGACCAGAACTTTCTGATTCAATCCATTAGTAACGGCTTTGTGCAAATCAGTGATGATGGCGGTAAAAAGTACAGCCTCGAACTCGAGCAAACAAGGGATGGTCTATGTGGGTTTCGGCGCATGTACAACAGTTTGGACTTTGGATTGGTGCTTACCCCACCGATTACCGATTCAGTTAAACAAATCATCTTATCGTACAAAGCCACCCCAGAATTTGCCAGCCGATTAGCCGAACCCTTTAGAAGCGGTTTTCAGTTGCCTTTACCAATTGTGCGTAGGTAAATTTAGAGTTTGCGTCTACCTGCCACAACTTCAAACAATAACCCTGTGAACACTGTCAGGTTTGATTCAGGGGTTTGTTTTGAGTCTGGTAAAAGTTCACCAATAGATAAACTTGGCGCTGGGTTGTTCTTAAAAAGCGTGGTGATAACACTGGCTTCTTGGGTGTTCAACACTCCAGACTCGAAACGCTGCACTAATTTTGGAATTTCTGGAGCAAATAGCGCTTGGAATTGCTCGAGTGTCATGTCTTTTAGTTTTTGTTGATAAATTATGTTCTTTTCTTTTTGGTCGTATAACAAAACAGGGCTACTACCAGTTAGCGCGATGGCAGCATTAAAAATAAATTGTAGGGCTGGCAACCACCAAATCAGTGGAAACAAGTACCAAAACCAGCCTTTAAGAACTCCTGTCTTTGCGCCAAAAAAATCAAAATTGTAGCCAAGGCTCGTGCCAATAGAAAGCGGAATGACCATAAAGAAAAATAAAACCAGCACTTCATCAGGCTTCGTCATTGTGCCGTCTTTTGCCGTAACCAATAACGTAATGGTTAAGCATGTCAGTATCCACGGAATCAAAAACCGTTTTTTGAATGGCTGATAGCGGTTAAGCGGAAATAAGAACAAGTAACCAAGCAGCGAATTCATGCGACCTCGATTGTTAGCATAGCTCATTGTACTTAATATACAGACCAAAATTGCAAACGGTGACACAAATCACTTTTGGCTCGAGTAGACTGTTAAAGTGAAATTTCGTTTTTTTGACTTTATCCTTGCCGCCTTTGCGGTTTGCTTAGTGGTTTCAAACATTGCCAGTACCAAAGTGGCAACCCTTGACCTTGGATTTTGGAAACCGATTTTTGATGGTGGAACATTTCTTTTTCCGATTACCTATATTTTTGGTGATGTCCTGACTGAAGTTTACGGCTATAAAAATGCTCGGCGGGTGATTTGGTTTGGGTTGTTCTCGAGTCTTTTCTCGAGCCTAATTTTTGCGGCGGTTGGCATTTTACCAACCCATGACTCGAGTTTTACCAAAGGCGCATTTGAAACGGTACTTGGTTTTGTACCGCAAATTGTACTGGCAAGCCTGATTGCCTTTTTCTTCGGTGAATTTTTGAACAGTTTTGTGCTGGCTAAACTTAAAATCGCCACTAAAGGTAAGTTCTTTGCGGCAAGAGCGATTGGCAGCACCTTGGTAGGGCAAGCAGCCGACACCCTTATTTTTAGTGTGGTTGCCTTTGGGATTGGTGCGAGTGCTGTGCCTTCTGAAGTGCTTTGGAGTATTATCCTGACCAATTACTTGTATAAAGTTGGTCTCGAGGTGCTGCTGACTCCAGTCACAACATTAGTGGTACAGCACCTTAAAAAAGCCGAGGGTGTGGACAGTTACGACCACAGCACAGACTTCAATCCTTTTGTATTACGCCACCAATGACCGCAACTGCTCAAATCCAATGCGGTGGCAGTAATCGCCAAAGCGCTCATTCTCGAGCCGAATGGCTTTGAAATTTTTAAGTAGCGGCTCGAGGGTTGGAATCATTTCTTCACGTTTGACATTATCTAAAAAGACTTCGGATAGACGTGTTCCAAGATGACTTCCACCAAGGTAAATCGCGTAACTGTTGACACCGCGTCCGACCAAACCAACTTCGGCGCTGTAGGGGCGAGCGCAACCATTCGGGCAACCAGTCATGCGGATATGCGGCGCAAGCACATCTGACTCGAGATTGTGCGTCTCGAGTAAAACCTGTACTTCGCGGATGAGTTCTGGTAAGGCGCGTTCGGCTTCGGTAATCGCAAGTCCGCAAGTCGGAAAAGCTGGACATGCCATTGAGTTTTTTATCACAGGAGCAATGCTTTCGGGTAAGACAATCCCATGCTTGGTCAGCAGTTCCTCGAGTGCGGCTTTGTCTTGTGGGGCAATATTACAAAGCAGCATATTTTGTTGTGGGGTTAAGCGAACTTCGGGAACAAATTGTTCGACTGCTTTGCGAATACCAATTCGAG
>JAYWHB010000649.1:0-2480 GCA_043777915.1 Deinococcales bacterium | reverse complement strand
ACCACCCAATGGGCGTAGCTGGTCGGTGACTTTGGCTGTAGTCTCGAGCAGCAGTCCAAGTTCGAGGGGTTGTTGGTCTATTTGTCTACGAAACTCGAGTCCAGATGTCTGGTACAACGCTCCGTTGCGAGCGGTTTGGGTGGCGGGGTCTATACTGACGTGGGTTCGGCTTTCAGAGGTTGGACCATCGTGTCCCAAATTCTCGAGTGGTGGGGTTCTATTCATTAACCATTGCTCAAAATTATTCCAATGCCAATAACGCGGTAGTTTTGTGGGTTTGGCTTTGCTGTCAGCAGGGTGTAAACCGACTGGGTGCAGTCCAGTCTCGAGGTCGCAGAGCATGGTCTGGCTGATTTGAAGTGGTTGTAATTTTCGTAAAGCTACTGTTTTACTTGTATCCTCTAACCCCAAAGCATCGGCTGGAGATGGCGCAAGAATGTTCCAATCGTTTTTGTTTTGCTCTACCAACAACGGTCCAAGCAGCGCTACATCCTCTAGTAAGGCTTTGAGTTCAGGCTTGGAAGTCTGTACAAACTCACCACTGGAATTACTCCCAGCTAAAGTGCGAATTGCCCCAATGATCGTACTTGGCATTGGAAAACCCAGACTTCGCGCCCTAGCTCCTGGGTCAGCCGTAAAAGGACGACCATCACGAACAATCAGTGGATCCCTTGGTTGAATCACTATTCGAGTCATGGTTTCACCGCCATATCCAGAGCTTTAGCAAATTCTTTAGCGGCGATCAAGCGGTTTGCTAATTCTTCGAGTGGTTGCGTAGCAATACATTCTTTTAATCTGGCTTTGATGGTTGGGTCAAGTTCATTTTCACCATGTCCACTTCGTTTGCGACTTAGCACACGCCATGCTTCAGCTTGTTGTAATTCAGCAAAACCCTTAAGGCGAATTGCTATGTCGCGCAGTTCATAGGCTGCACCATCAGAAATCAAATCTTTTTGATGTAGGTCAATAAACTCTTTGAGCATCGTGTCCACCTCACCCCAATGACCACCAATTGTAAAGTTTGCGCCGCCGCGTTTGGCAATGGTAATGGCTAGAGCATTTCGTCCGTATTGGTTTTTAGCGGCTTTTTCGGCAACTCGAGCTAAATTAAGGACATCTTCTAAAGGCTCGAGGTGATGTGCGACCACCAAACCAACACTGAGTGATGGTTTTTCGTTCGGTTCGCCATAATCTTTGAGTAAATCTTCAAAGGTTTGGGCTAATGCTGCTGCACACCTCAAGGCTGTGTGCATTGGTAAAAATGCCAGCACATCATCACCACCAGCATAAACGGTACTACCCTTGGCATCTTTGGCATCGGCAACAATGTCATGTACCTTGTTGGCAAAACCAGATAGCACCTTTGAGAATGTTTGATGTTGTTCTTTAGAATCACAACCATCGAGTGCCTTACCAATTTTATCACCATCAGCATGAAGCAGTACATAGTACGGGCTAGGTTCGGATACACCAACAGTTTTAAGAACGGCTTTTAAGGCGTTTTGTAAATCGTCTAAATCTGTACCTTCCAAAAACTCAGCTAAGCGTTCACTGTATAAAATTCGTGCATCATAATGTCGTAAAAGTGGATGATAGGTAGCAGTCCGTCCAAGTACCTCATTGCCCATTTTTTTGCCTAACCTAAAAAAAGTGTTTAAGTTATTAACCAGTTCTTCTCGAGCCGAGCCTTTTAAACCATCCATTCTTGTCAATAACGGCTGGGCTGCCATGTGCGAAGAACTCATAAAAGCTTTTGCTTCATTATTTAAGGTGGGGATTTCCCCGCGTCTTTTAAGTAAACCCACAGCACAAAGACGCTCGCCAAGTCGCACTCCAAAATTTTCGTATAAATCTCGAGCATAACCAGCCCGTATGATTTCATTAGCATTTTTTGGTGGGTAACAGCCTTCTGGAATAAGGCTTTCTCGAGCGCCATCCAAAGAAGACTTAATGGCGTTACTACTCCACGTCACCACTTGAAAGTCACGCGAATTCTTCCGAGCCGCCAGCAACGCTCCCACTTCGGCTCGAGCAGTGGTGTAAGCTCTACCTTCTAACAAGGCAGCTGCCCAGTAAAACTCGAGCAGATCATCAATTTGGGCTGTAGCAATGTCCATGTTTATGTCTAAACCCTCAAAAGCCGTAGCTGCAATTTCTTGTAAACGCCTTGCAGCTTCTGCTTTTGAGTTTCTTGCCAGGGTACTTGGGTCTTTGCAACGCACCAAAATGATATTTGAAACGTTCAATACACCATCTTTGGTTAAATCGCTTTCTGGGGCAGGGAAAATAAGCTCTGCACCAGCTTTTTGTAATGAATCAGCGCAGCTTTTAGCCAGTTCAGACAACACAAACGACCCAAAGAATAAGTCCCTTGAGCGTCGTGCTGTGGCAATAAAATCCTGAACTGGTCCAATGGAAATCTGAAGTAAGTAATCCAAAGTCGTTCCCCCTTGTTATAAGACCATTACAGAATACGAGAA
>JAYWHB010000648.1:0-2482 GCA_043777915.1 Deinococcales bacterium | reverse complement strand
CCAACGAAACCATTTCCAGTGTTTTTGAGCGCAGCAACATCAGTATCATGCCCAAAGACCGTTTGGTGACGGGGCGGTACACATGGACTGAACCCATCACTGGGCGCTCTTGGACGATTGCCCGCAGTGGCGATGACAGCAACAAAACCGACACCCAAAACATCAGCAATGTCCCCGGCGGTATCAGCCTTAGTTTTGTCAACACGATTCGCAACACGGGCAACATTTCCGATACCTTTTTACTCGAGGCAGACAATTTAAGCAGTGCAACCATCCAATTTTTAGACGAAACGATGCTCAGCAGTCGCAATACTGTGCGCTTAACCCCCGGACAAGAAATCAATGTGGTGGTGAGAATCAATTTACCGCTTAACTTCTCGAGTATTAACGCCGTGATTCGGGTCAAAGCCAGTTTATCCAGCGCCTCGGACACGACCATTAACCAAATTATTTCTGCCAGCAGCGCAGGGGTTTGGATTGGTCCAATTGGCAACCCAACGGCTTTAGAATTCCCCGACCCAACCGACAGCCAAGCACAAGAAGCCTTTGTTGGGGCAACGGTGCGTTATGAACAAACTGTGCTAAACGCCAGTTCATTTACCGACACCCTCGAGTTATCGCTCGAGACACCACTTCCGACTGGTTGGTCATTGAGGTTTGTTAATCCTGATGGTAGCGCCTTACCAGACTCCAACAATAATAGTCTGCCAGAATTAAGTGCCATGAACCCGAACTCGAGCCGTAACATCAGTGTTTTGGTCACACCACCAATTGGCACTGTTGGCAATAACCAAGGTTTGGGTTGGAAGGCGGTGCTTAAAGTCCAATCTACCTTTGCGCCTAGGCTCGAGAACCGCACCCTCAACACCTTAAGCCGAATTCGCAACTCGAGCGAAGGCTTTACACTTGGGAAAACAGTCAGTGCTGAACGGGTTATTCAAGGTACAGTTTTAGAATTTACCCTAAATTGGCAAAATATTTCTGGCTCGAGCCAAAACGACTTGATCGTGACCGACACCTTAAATACTTTTCTTGAAGCACCTAGCAGTATCTCAAACAGTGGCATGTTTGACCCAGTAACTCGCACCATCACTTGGCGTTTTGCCAATGTTGCTGTGAGTGAAAAACAGACCCTGCGTTTCTTGGCTCGAGTTCGGACTGACACCCCCGATTTAGAGCGCATCCTCAACACTGCCAGCCTGACCAGCCGCCGTGTGGTCACACCATTAATATCGAACACCACCCAAACGGATGTATTGGGCAGTATTTTACAACTCGAGAAACGCGCCATGCAAAGTGTGGTCAGCATTGGCGGGGTGATAGATTACGAGTTAAGACTTCGCAATGCCTCACGCAATGCAACCCTCGAGAATGTCACCTTGACCGATGTTATGCCGATTGGTGTGGTTTATAAACTCGGCTCGAGCCAGATTGGACAAGCACTACTCGAGCCAAGCATCAGTATTCGTAACGGGGTGCAAGTGCTGACTTGGAACATTGGTACATTACGTGCCAACACCACGATTACGATTACCTTAAAAGGCATTGTCACGCCAAATGCACCTGCTGTGGTCGAGAATATGGCAATAGCAACTGCCCTTGGTGGCGCAAATAAAATCACGGTCAACAGCAACAACGCCATCGCCGCCGTGAAAATCGAAGCTGGGATTTTTGGACGCGCCAGTGCTATTTTAGGGCGTGTTTACTTTGACCAAAACAAAAATCGAGTCTTTGACAAAACCGATTACCCGATTGGCAACGCCAGAATTTATTTGTCGAACGGCACATACACCATCACCGATAAAGAAGGACGCTACAGTTTTCCAGAACTCCAACCCGGATTTTATGCCCTGCGACTCGACCCGATGACTGCCCCATGGTCAATGCTGACCATGCCCGGCAACCCTGAAGCTGGAACTCGGCGGGTACAAATCAATGACCCTGCGCCACAACAAGCTGACTTCCCGATGTTGCCACCCGAAGCCAGTATCCAAAAATTCCGTCGTACCACTTTAAGCATGGGCAGCATCAGTTTAGAAAAACAGATTATGGCGGGTGGGGCTGGTTATGTGGCGACCCTAACCTTAAAACTGGGGACTCAAGTAGCAAATCTGCGCCTGACCGACCCAATTCCCAACCAAGCCGAGCGCCAACAACTCGAGGTGCTGGATGCCAAGGGTCAGCCAGTGCCATTTCGTCTTACCGAAGACGGTGCGTTACAAATCGCCCAACTCGAGGCTGGAATTTACCGCATTCGCTATGCCTTTTTAAGTACCTTAGCCCCAGAATCTGCTTTGTCCGACCCTGATTTATACTGGGATGAGGTTCTGCCATGAAATACCTCAAATACCTGTTCTTACTCCTTTTCTTTGCCACCGCCCACGCCCAAGAAACCAATGTTTTTCCATTGGTCAGCTTAGGCAATGCCCAAAATTGGCAAGCTGGGCAAGATGATTACCGCATTGTTGTGCCAAGCGGCAAC
>JAYWHB010000647.1:0-2483 GCA_043777915.1 Deinococcales bacterium | reverse complement strand
AGTGGCTAACGGTCAGCAGCCCCATGTCATATATTTGGAAGCTGAAAGTGATTTAGAAAGCAAAATAGAATCACTTCGAGCTTTGGAAAGTGGCTTTCCCAGTTCAGATTTTAGTCATTTTATCAGGCTTTTATATTTTAGTGTTGTCACTATTACAACCCTAGGATACGGAGATATTGTACCGATAGAAACTTACACAAGAATACTTGTTGGTGTCGAAAGTTTCCTTGGAGCATTTTTAATTAGTTTATTTTTTTACCGTTTACCCGAATTTCAAAAGCAACGTAGTGAAAAAAAAGTGCAAGATGAATAGAGTTGAAAACTTTAGTAATACACAAAGGAGAAAACCATGAACATCCCATCCGACCTGCAATACCTCAAATCCCACGAGTACGTTCGACTCGAGGGCGACATTGCCACCATTGGCATTTCCGACTTTGCCCAAGACCAACTCGGCGATGTTGTGTACGTCGAACTGCCAGAAGTTGGACGTATCGTCTCGAGCAACGAAGCTGTGGCAGTGGTCGAGAGCGTTAAAACCGCTTCGGACATTTACAGCCCTGTAGCTGGCGAGGTCATCGAAATTAACTCGAGCCTGTCCGACGAACCAGAGAACATCAACGCCGAACCTTATGGCAATGGATTCCTCTTCAAAGTCCGAGTGACCGACACCTCGAGCCACTTACTAGACGCGGCTGCTTACCGCGAAGTTGCCGAAGCTGAGGCGTAAAGCATTCTGGGCAGGCACAAGACCTGCCCCTACAAGAACCGTTTTTTGTAGGGGCGATGCTTGCGACCATGCCCGTCAGGTGCGTGTTTATGGTCAAGAAGTCATCGCCCTGCTAATAAGGAAATCCATGAAATACACCCCACATACCCCTGAAGACATTTCGCATATTCTTAAAACAATTGGTGTCCCAAGCGTAGATGCACTTTTTGATGACCTCCCGCTCGAGATTCGCAATCCCAAAATTGATATTCCAAGTGGCTTAGATGAACACGGTGTTCTCGAGCATATGAAGGGCTTGGCAGCTAAAAACATCAGTCTCGAGGCTGCACCATCTTTTCTTGGTGGTGGAATGCGTCATCATTTCCAGCCAAGTGCGGTCAATGCCCTAACTTTCCAGAGTTCATTTGTGACCGCGTATACGCCCTATCAACCCGAAGTTTCGCAAGGCGAATTACAAGCCATGTTCGAGTACCAGAGTATGATTGCAGCCCTGACAGGTCTCGATATTTCTAACTCGAGTTTGTACGATGGCGCAACGGCTGTGGCAGAAGCCGCTTTGCTTGCGATGCGCCAGACCAACCGCAGTACGGTCTTGGTCAGCCGTGGTGTGCATCCTGAGTACCGCGAAACTCTAGCTACGTTTCTCGAGTGTGTGGATGCCAAATTGGTCAATCTTGAACTCGAGGGGACAACCAGTATTTCGCAAGCCATTGAGCCAGACATTGCTGCCGTGATTGTCCAGAATCCAAATTTTCTGGGTTCGCTCGAGGATATGAAAGCGCTGGCGGCAAGGGCGCATGAAGCTGGGGCATTGTTTATTGCGGTGGTTGACCCGCTTAGTTTGGCAGTGGTGCAAGCGCCATCTGAGTACAACGCCGACATTGCTGTCGGTGATGGTCAAGTGATTGGTAACGCCGCGAATTTTGGGGGTCCCGCATACGGCTTTATTGCGGTTAAAGATGCCCTGATGCGTCAGTTGCCCGGGCGGATTGTCGGGGCAACTAAGGATGTAGACGGCAAACGCGGTTTTGTTTTAACGCTGCAAGCAAGGGAACAGCATATCCGCCGTGCCAAAGCCAAAAGCAACATCTGTAGTAACCATGCGTTGATGGCGTTGCAAAGCTCAATTTACTTGGCTTCGCTTGGACCAAATGGCTTACGTGAAGTGGCGACGGTCAGTGCGCTTATGGCTCGAGAACTCGAGGCGGCATTAAATCGGGTTGGACTCGAGACAATCACAACAGGCAAGTACCTGAATGAATTTGTGGTCAAACTTCCTAAGCCCGCCGTGGAAATTCGGGCTGCATTGTCAGTCAAAGGTGTGCATGGTTGTGTGCCAATTCCGCTCGAGTATGGGTTTGGCAATGCTGGATTGTTTGCAGCGACTGAACTGACCACTTCAAGTGACATTGCAAAGCTCGAGCAGGCGTTACTGGAGGTTTTAGACTAAGCTATGTCTAAGAAGCAGAAGTTATTTCAGAAAATTGCCAATAACCCAGAGAATTTACATTTTGCAGATTTTGTAAGGTTGATTGAGGCATTTGGCTTTGAATTAGAACGCGTCAATGGCAGCCATCAGATTTTCTTTCATCAAGATTTTCCTGTCCGACTCAACGTACAACCGCTTCATGGACAAGCTAAGGCATATCAAGTGGAACAATTTTTGCAAATAGTTGAATCGCTCGGATTGAGCATGGATGGTGTAAAATGAAGGATTACCATATCAACCTTTTCTTTCACGAAAAAAGCAATT
>JAYWHB010000646.1:0-2484 GCA_043777915.1 Deinococcales bacterium | reverse complement strand
CATGGCGGCTTTTAAGAGTTCGGTGACTTGTTTGGCATCACCAGCAAAACTACGTGCCACAAATCCAGCACCTGCAATAATCGCCTCGGCACAAAGGTCAAGCGGTGGTTGTTCGTTTGTACCAGCATATTTGAGGGTTTGACCTTCGTCAGCAGTGGCGCTAAATTGTCCTTTGGTTAAGCCGTAGACACCGTTATTTTCGATGATGTAAACCATTGGGACATTACGGCGAACCGCGTGCTTAAACTGCCCTAAGCCAATGCTTCCAGAGTCACCGTCGCCAGATACGCCAATCGCGGTTTGATTGCGTTGGGCAAGCATTGCACCTGTGGCGACGCTTGGCATCCGTCCGTGAACGGTGTTGATGCCGTGAGCGCCATTCAAGAAATAGGCTGGCGATTTGCTCGAGCAACCAATGCCAGACAGCTTAATCACTTCATGGGGTTTTAAGCCAATGCTAAACGCCGCGTCTATAATTCGCATCGAGATGCTGTCATGTCCGCAACCGGGGCAGAGGGTGCTGGGTAAGCCTTTATAATCGGCTTTGGTTAGCCCGATTTTGTTGGTGTTGGGAGTCGGTACTGTTGCAGCAGTCATGTTAGTTCACTCCTTTTACTCGAGTCGCCACAAAGTCGCCACTGAGCGGTAAGCCGTCGCAGTGGGCAATGCTGTGGATACGGGTGGCAAATTCTGGGTATTCGGTTCGTAGTAAAATTGCCAGTTGTCCGTGTTGGTTCATTTCGATCACAATCACTTTTTCGTGGTTGCCAATAAATTCGCGTACTTCTGCCCCAAATGGCAATGCCCGAACGCGCATGTAATCACTCGAGATTCCTTCTTTGGTTAGGATTGCCCGACCTTCAACCATGGCGGGGTCTACACTGCCCATCGCAATCAGCCCGAGGCTCGAGCCTGTTAAGTCAATAACCGCTTTTGGTACGATGTCCCGAGCATGGTTGTGCTTGCGGTCAAGTCGGGCAAGGTTTTTCTGCCAGTCTTCTGGGCGCTCCGAATACGTGGCAAGGTCGGTGTGACCCGTACCGCGTGTGAAGTAAGCTGCGCCCATTGCGTCTGTACCGGGCAATGTGCGTGGACCCACGCCTAAACCGTCTTCGTCTTTGTAGCGAGCAAAGGTATGTCCAGCCGCAATCACATCTTCGGCACTTAAGACCTTACCGCGATTCATGGGTTCGGTTGGGTACTCGAACGGTTCGGACATCCAGATGTTCATGCCCAAATCAAGGTCAGAATTGACAAACACAGGGGTTTGCAGTTGGTCGGCGAGGTCAAAGGCTTTCCAACCAAATTCAAAGCATTCTTTCGGGTCAGACGGCAGTAGCACAATATGTTTGGTGTCGCCGTGCGAAAGGTAATAGGTGCTTAACAAATCGCCCTGTGAGACTCGAGTCGGTAGCCCGGTGCTGGGTCCCATGCGTTGTACGTTCCAAATCACTATTGGCACTTCGGCAAAATAGGCATAACCCGCAAACTCAGACATTAAGCTAATACCGGGACCCGAGGTGCTGGTCATGGCTCGAGCGCCTCCCCAACCTGCGCCAATTAACATGCCAATGGCAGCCAGTTCGTCTTCGGCTTGAACAATTGCAAAGGTGGCTTTGCCAGTTTCTGTGTCTTTACGAAGTTTTGGCATCCATTCAATCATGCCGTCAGCTAGGCTGGTGGCTGGGGTAATTGGATACCATGCCAGCACGGTACAACCACCGTAAATCCCGCCGAGTGCGCCAGCCATATTGCCATCAATTAAAATTTTGCCTTTGGTGGCATCCATTCGCTGAACTTGGTACGGGTCAGTTTTGGTGACATTGGCGGCACACCAGTCAAAAGCAGCTTTAGCGATGGCAAAGTTTGGGTCTACCAGTTTTGCCCGACCACCGAAGTTTTTATTCAGGTAGACATAAATTGATTCCATTTCGATACCGATAACTTGAGCAAGCGCACCAACATACACGAGGTTAATCATGCGGTCACGAAACTTGGGGTCTACATTTTGTTCTTTCATGATCGCACTGGCGGGCAGTGCATACACACTTATATCGTCTCTTACGCCAACAAGTTTGATGTTGTCGGGGTAGAACATCACGCCACCTGTCGGCAGGGTGCGGAAATCCTCTTCGATGGTTTTGGCATTAAACGCCACCAAAATTTCGGAATTATCGCGCCTAGCTGTAAAACCCGCACCACTGGCACGAATCGAATACCACGTTGGCAAACCCTTAATGTTACTAGGAAATAAGTTCTTGGCGTTGACCGGAATGCCCATTTGAAACAGTGCATTAACCAGTGTTGCATTGGCGGTTTGAGAACCCGAACCGTTGACTGTAGCGACGTTAATCGTAAAATCATTGATAACAGGAGCGCGATTGGTGCTGACTGGACGTTCGGCGAGTTGCGTCATCGAAAAAGTACCTCGAGAGAATAGAGAGAAATTCTTGCTTAAGCCACCGTGACCTAAGTACCGCCCAT
>JAYWHB010000645.1:0-6889 GCA_043777915.1 Deinococcales bacterium | reverse complement strand
CCACTGCCTCGAGCAATTCGTGTTCTAAACTTGGCTCGAGGGCAACGCTTTTGACGGCATCGGTAAAACAATTAAACCAAGCTCTGGCTCGAGATGGTGTGATGGCAAATTTGGCATGACGATAACGCAACATCGGATTGCCATACGTCTGGTGATACAGTGGTGGACCACCAAGAAAACCCGTCAAAAAGGCTTCTTGCTTGTTCATGGTTTCCGATAAGTTATCTGGGAATAACTCAGAAATACTTGGTTCGGCTTTGACCAGCCCATAAAACACTTGAATAATTTCACGCAAACGCCCAGCCCCAATTCTCGAGTACAGCGTTTCTTGGGTTGGCAAAAAATCCGTTAGGTTCACAAATGGCAGTATGGCGTTTACAGCTTGGGCGGGGTGTCCTCGAGTTTGGGTTTCTTATTTTTACGCAGTGGAAAATTTGCGGCTAACATACCTAGAACTCCACCAATTAGAATATTTTCCCAGAATCGCACAATCACAATGCCCATTAAGCTAAAAACATTCGCGCCTGATAAGTCAATAAAATCGGTGTCGAGTGCCACTTGACGCAGAAAAAATCCCATCAGTTGAGCGCCCAGAAAAGCAAACAACAAGCACCACAAGATAACAGGAGGACCAGAAATACGTTTACCAAGCCCTCGGCGTAACAAATAGGTCAAACCAAGCGCTCCAATAAACATCAAAAATTCAATCAGAATAATTCGTGGCATCGCTTTACAATACGCGATTTTTACTTATAAAGTTGCAACCGCCATTTTCTCGAGTCCCAATGGCTCAATTTTGTCTTGCACCAACTTAAAGCTAAGTCCGTCACACAGGGCAATAAAACTGGCTTTAATGCTGTTCACCCCAGCCCCGACGGTCGTCCATTGGTTCTGACCATCACCAAAAGTAATCAGCACCCGCACCCTTGCAGCCGTGCCTTGTGAACCCTCGAGAACCCGAATTTTATAATCGAGCAATTCAACTTCTCGTAAAGTTGGGTAATGCCGCTCGAGTGTTGCCCGTAGTGCCTTATCTAGGGCGTTGACAGGACCATCGCCAAGGGCAGCCGCATGTTCACGAGTTTCGCCGACAAAGACTTGGACACTGGCTTCGGCTTCGGTATCAAATTCGGCAAAAGAATCTATTTGCGCCCTAAACACACTGACCTTAAAGAATTCTGGTTGCCCGCGAGCTTGGCGCAGCAGCATCAAGACACTGGCATCTGCACCTTCAAAGGTAAACCCCTCATCCTCGAGTTCTTTAAGTTTAACCACAGCTTGTGCCACAGCCGGGTCTTTGCCACTCAGTTCGATGCCGTACTGTTTAGCGGTTGCCACCAAATTACTTCGCCCGGACAAATCTGACATGAGAATGCGGCGGTGATTGCCAAGACTTTCTGGGTTCATGTGTTCGTATAAACTTGGGTCTTTGGCAACGGCGCTGGCGTGCATTCCGCCTTTATGGGCAAAAGCACTTGCGCCAACCAGTGCTTGATTATTTTGCGGTGTGCGGTTGGCTCGGGCATCCACAAAACGACTGATTTCAGTTAATTTACTTAAATCTGGGATACAAGCCACCCCAAGTTTAGCCTGCATTAAGCCAATAAAGGTAATTAAATTCATATTACCAACCCGCTCACCGACACCGTTAATCGTGCCTTGAACTTGTGTTGCCCCATGACGCACCGCCACCAGCGCATTGGCAACTGCCATCTCGAGGTCGTTGTGGGTGTGAATCCCGACTGGCACACCCAACTCGAGGGTCTGGGTGACAAAACGCGCCACTTCTTCGGGCATCACATCGCCTAAGGTATCGCACAAGCACAAACAGTCTGCGCCTTCGCCAGCCGCCGTTTGCAGTACCTCTAGGGCATAGTCTGGATTGTGCCGAAAGCCTAGGAACGCAAGTTCAGCATCAAAAACCACTTCGCGTCCAAGGTTCTTGTAATAACGCACCGTGTCTTTAATCATCGCTAAGTTCTGCGCTAAAGTAATACCCAATGCGTCGGTAGCGTGTTTATCCCACGTTTTAGCCACTAAAGTAATGACTGGCGTTTGGCTTTCGGTCAAGGAACGCAAATTAGGGTCATCTTCGCAGTTTAAGATGTTGCTCTGACGGGTAAAACTAAAGGCGGCGAGTTTTGCATTCTCGAGCTTGATGTCTTTCATGGCTTCAAAAAAACGGGCATCTTTGGGGTTAGAACCGGGCCAGCCGCCTTCGATGTACTGCACGCCAAACCGATCAAGTGCCTTGGCAATCTCGAGTTTATCCTCTAAAGAAAGATTGAAGCCTTCGCCTTGTGTTCCGTCACGCAAGGTACAATCGTAAATGGCTAGTTTCACCTTTTCTAACATGCTTATCCCTCCTTTTTGTTCAAGCAGCGCAGCAGTGTATCAATTTTTAAGACGCTCGATGTGTACTAAAGAACAACAGCCAACCCAGAAATCGTTACAATGCAACCATGACTTCAACCCTTCAAGACACGATCACTCGAGCCATGAGTTTTGCTTCAGAACGCCAACACGAATATGTGACGCTCGAGCATTTGCTTTGGGCGCTCTTAGATGATGATGATGCCAAACTGATTTTAACCCGTTGTGGCTTGGATTTTACCAGTTTTCGCGGCGAACTCGATCATCTTTTAGACGAAGCCGAACTGCTCGAGTCTGACGCACCCACACCCACCGCCGCTTTTCATCGCACCCTGCAACGCGCCATGCTGTCAATGCGAGCCGCCGGACGCGATGCCGCCAACGGCGCAAATGTCTTGGTTAGTGTCTTTGATGAGCGCCAATCCAGAGCGCTTGGTTTGCTCGAGAATTTTGGTTTAACCCGTTTGGATGTAACAAGCGCGATTTCTAGGGGCGTGATGCCTAAAGGTGTACCCGCCGATTCGGACAACTCGAGCCAAGGTTTCCCCGATATGGATGAAGGGGGTGGGGTTGCGGGTAATCCACTGGATGCCTACTGCGATAACCTGACCGCCAAAGCCGAAAGGGGAGAGCTAGACCCGCTCATTGGTAGACAAACCGAACTCGAGCGGGTGGTACAAGTCTTATCGAGGCGCTTAAAAAACAATCCCTTACTGGTTGGCGATCCCGGCGTAGGCAAAACCGCGATTCTCGAGGGACTAGCTCAACGAATCATCAGTAAAGAAGTTCCAGAAAAACTGCTTGGTGCAGAATTATTTGCGCTTGATATGGGAGCGCTACTGGCTGGAACACGATTTAGGGGCGACTTTGAAGAACGCTTAAAAGCCGTGATGAATGCTCTGCAAGCCCATCGAAACGCAATTTTATTTATAGACGAAGTGCATACTGTGGTTGGCGCAGGGGCGGTCAGTGGCTCGAGTATGGATGCCAGTAATATTCTCAAACCTGCCCTGACCAGTAAGTTAAAATGTATTGGTGCAACCACTTATGGCGAGTACAAAGGCTTTGAAAAAGACCGTGCTTTATCGCGCCGTTTTCAAAAAATAGATATTCCAGAACCCAGCCGCGAGGACAGCATTGCCATACTCGAGGGCTTGCGTTCAAGATTTGAGACTCATCACGGACTAAAATATGCCCCAGAAGCGCTGGTCAGAGCCGTGGATTTGGCAGCACGACACTTAGCTGACCGCAAGCTCCCAGACAGCGCCATAGATGTGATGGACGAAGCGGGCGCAGCCCAAAGCCTAAAACCCAAGAAAGACCGAGCCAGAGTGATTCTCGAGTCTCACATCGAAACCGTGGTGGCAAAACTGGCGCGAATCCCAGAGAAAACAGTTTCCAAAGATGATTCGGATGTGCTGCAAAATCTCGAGCAAACCTTGAGTAAAGAAGTCTACGGGCAACAAAAAGCTGTGGCAAACGTGGTGGCGGGTATTAAACTGGCAAGGGCTGGATTGCGCGACCCCATAAAACCAATTGGCTCGTACCTCTTTGCAGGTCCGACTGGTGTTGGCAAAACCGAACTGGCAAAGCAACTGGCGAAGCAACTTGGGATTCATTTCCTGCGTTTTGATATGTCCGAATACCAAGAAAAACACAGCATCAGTCGTTTAATTGGCGCACCTCCGGGTTATGTGGGCTTTGACCAAGGCGGCTTGTTGACCGATGCGGTCTATCAAAACCCGCACAGCGTTGTGCTGCTCGATGAAATCGAAAAAGCCCACCCAGATTTATTTAGTTTACTTTTGCAAGTCATGGATTACGGCAAACTCACCGACCACAACGGTAAAAGTATAGATTTCCGCAGTGTTATTTTAATCATGACCACCAACGCTGGAGCAGCCGAAGCCTCAAGCAACGCGATAGGTTTTACGGGCGGAATCAACAACGCTGCCTCGGATGATGCAATCAAACGTCTCTTCACTCCAGAATTCCGCAACCGCTTAGATGCGATTATGCCATTTAATCCACTTTCATCTGAGGTCATGAGCGGTATTGTCGAGAAATTCATCCGTGAACTTAGCACGCAATTGCTCGAGAAGAACATCGAAATTCAAATAGATGAAGCGGCTAAAGAATGGCTGGGTAAAAAAGGCTACGACAAACTTTTTGGCGCAAGACCACTGGCGCGGGTTCTCGAGGAACACTTAAAAAAACCACTGGCAGACGAAATTCTCTTTGGGAAACTCAAAAATGGTGGGCAACTCAAGGTCAGTTTTGCAGACGAGAAACTGGTTTTCAACATCAATTAAGTCTTGTACCCTCGCTCGAGATACAAGGTTTGATTGGTCTCGAGTGCCACAAAAGCATTCTCGAGCCGACGTGCCATGCGCTCAGTTAGGATTTTAGGTAATTCGGCTCGAGGCACAAAGCGAAAGCTCGAGAGTTCAGCTTCGGGTAATTTAATTTGTTCGATTTGACTTTGAGATAACACACCACCATCAAACACAAATAGCAGAGCTTCATCTGTTTCAAGCAAATGATGATCTACCACCAGCAATCGCCCAATAATAAGTTCTAAACCCAATTCTTCAAATGTTTCTCGGGTTGTACAAGTCTTAGGCGATTCGAGAGCTTCAACAATTCCGCCCGGAATCTCGAGACTCGGTTTGTAAGTTGGTACAACAATGAGCGCTTCACCAGCCGCATTTCGGATTAGAACACCAGAACCCATGCGTTTTTTTGGCAAGCCTTGCATATACTCGAGATTGGTCATGCTTGTAGCCTGTCATGCAAAAATGAGCCATGATGAGGCTTCTTAAAACCAATTCTCGTTCATTTCTAGTGCAGTGTTGTCAAAACTGCTGAGTAAATTACTCCACAGGGCAACTTTAGGCAGTTCGTACTTAAAAAAGTATTTGCTGGCTTGTATTTTCCCTTGGTAAAATTCGGTTTCTCGAGTGGCGGTTCTGTTTTTTAAGGCTTGTTGGGCAACCACAGCTTGGCGTAACCACAACCATGCCACGACGGTATGACCCAGCATCTCGAGGTAATGCCAAGCATTCGCCAGACGCAATTCTGGGCTGTGTTTGGCACTCATTAGTGCCATGGTGGTTTGCTGCACCACTTCTAAGGCTTGGTCTAAGGATTCGGACAATTCAAAAAGATTTGCCTCTCGAGCCAGCGCCGTGGTTTCTTTCATTTGAGTAGCCAATAAAGTTAAACCTGCCCCGTCCAGCATCGGAACTTTGCGCCCTAATAAATCAAGGGCTTGAATCCCATTTGTGCCTTCATGGATTGGATTTAAGCGGTTATCTCTGTAAATTTGTTCGACTGGGTACTCGCGGGTGTAGCCATACCCACCAAGAATCTGAATTGCATGGTAATTGGCTTCTAAACCATAATGGGTAGACCATGCCTTGACAATTGGGGTCAGCAACTCGAGCAAGGTGTGTGCCTCTTTTTGCTTGCTTGGTTCGGGATGCGTCTGATGCTCGTCCACCAACTTTGAAGCGTACAAACACAGCGCTAACGCTCCTTCTGCCAAGGCTTTTTGCGCCAGTAGCATCCGCCGAACATCGGTGTGTTCAATAATTCGCACCTGAGTTGCATTGGGGTCTTTGCTGCCAGCGTGCCGTCCCTGTCGCCGCTCGAGGGCATACCCAAGGCTGTACTCATAACCAGCGCAAGCCAGCGCTGCCCCGCCCATACCCACACCAATTCGGGCTTCGTTCATCATTTGAAACATATACGGTAAGCCCTGATGAGGCTGCCCGACCAATTCAGCATGACAATCATCTGATTCGCCCAAAGAAAGCAGCGCATTGGTTGTGCCTCGGTAGCCCATTTTATGATTTAAGCCAGCCAAATTGACATCATTAGGCACAAGCTGCCCATTCTCGAGCCTAAACTTTGGTACTATAAATAGACTGATTCCCTTGACCCCAGCCGGTGCATCGGGCAGTTTTGCCAAGACCATATGGACAATGTTTTCGGCTAAATGATGATCGCCTGCCGAAATCCACATTTTAGAACCCTTGATGCGGTATGAGCCGTCTTCATGCGGTGTGGCTTTGCTGTAAATATCTGCCAAGCTGCTCCCCGCATGAGGCTCAGACAAACACATTGTCCCAAACCACTGCCCCGTCAGCATTTTATGCCAGTATTTTTCTTTTTGGGCTTGCGTCCCAAAACTCGAGATTAAATTTCCAGCCCCAACGGTCAGAAACGCATAACCAGTCGTGCCGCAATTGGCAGCCAAAAAAGCCGCCTGACAAGCATTCCAGAGCAAATTCGGCAGTTGCATCCCACCATCTTCAAAATTGGCATGAGCCGCAAAAAAACCAGCTTGACGCAGTTTCTCGAGGGCTTGCCCAACCTCTGGGATAATTTTAATGACTCCGTTCTCGAGATGCGGCTCTTCGAGGTCGTTTTTACGGTTGTGTGGCGCAAATTCTTTACGGGCAAGCTCGAGCGACATGTTCAGCACATCGTCAAAGACACTCTTGTCATGTTC
>JAYWHB010000644.1:0-2488 GCA_043777915.1 Deinococcales bacterium | reverse complement strand
TCGCATGCCTCGCCCCTACGACAAAAATCTCGTGCTAAACCGTAGGGGTTAGGCATGCCTAACCCTTTAAGGTCAATGATGATCCATTCTCAAATCGGAAAGCGCCCAAAGCCCGAAGCGCGAGTAGCCCGACAGGTGCTATCTTACGAGCAAGAAGGTGCTGCTCTAGGGGCAAGAAGTTATTTCTGGACTTAACGCCCTTCAAGCCCAGCATTCTTGGCTTCAGTGGCTGCATCAGTTGAGTCATAAGCTCTGATAATCCGCCCGACGAGCGGATGACGCACCACATCGGACTCGTTAAAATAGGCAAAATGAATCCCGTCTATGTCTTTTAAGATGCGTTGGGCTTCGGTTAAACCACTTTTTTGATGACGCGGCAAATCTACTTGTGTAATATCACCTGTAATCACGACTTTACTCGAGAAACCCATGCGGGTCAAAAACATTTTCATTTGCTCTGGGGTGGTGTTTTGGGCTTCGTCTAGGATGATAAACGCATCATTAAGCGTTCTTCCTCTCATAAATCCGAGCGGTGCTACCTCAATACTTCCACTTGACAAGTAACTCTCGAACCGTTCAGCATCAATCATGTCGAACAGCGCATCGTAGAGTGGTCGCAAATACGGGTCTATCTTGGCTTGTAAGTCGCCCGGCAAGAACCCGAGCTTTTCGCCAGCTTCGACGGCTGGACGGGTCAGGATAATCCGTTTGACTTTTTTGGCTTTGAAGGCTGCGACTGCCATTGCCACCGCCAAGAAACTTTTTCCAGTGCCGGCTGGACCGATGCCAAAAGTAATGTCCGAGGCATTGATGGCTTCGATATAGCGCTGTTGCCCTTTGGTTTTGGCACGTAAACGCTTGGGTAACTCGAGTCCGCCAAGGTTAATCCCCGCCCCTTCTTCGGTGTGAATACGTTCGCCGCCACTGGCGAGTTCTAAGCCACGTTCGATGTCATCCATGCCTAAGTCTTCGCCTTGTCGGTATAAGGAAAGTAGGTCGCGCAGTAAATTCTCGGCAGTTTCTACCGATTTTTTATCCCCCTCAAGGCGAATGCTGTCGCCTCGAGCCAGAATCCTCGCCTCGAGTTTTTCTCGCATTCGTTTTAAGTGCTTGTCGTTCTCGCCAAATAAAGCCAGAGCTTCTGACGGATTTTGCAAGCGAATACTGACCACGCCCTGATTTTCTGCGATTTCCGGAATTTGACTACCTGTAAACTGTTTCAATATGCTTTTTATTTTACCTCGAGTTTGTCAGGGCAGCTAGTGGCAAATTGGCGTAGGTATAAAAAAACTCGAGGGCATCATGCCCTCGAGTTAAACAATCTTTACGCACCAAGTTTATTTAAGGCAGTCTCTAAGGCTTTGTCGCGGGTGGCAATCACACGGAAATTATCCACGCCTTCGTCGCCTAGGGCTTTTAAGAGGTTTGGCACGCTGGTACGCACCGAAACGGCATAGTTGCGAATAGCAGTTGCCCATTCGTCATTGTCGAGTTTTGTGCCTAGGCTTTCGCTGAGTTTCTCGAGCGCAAGGTCATTGCGAACCCGCAAATTTGCACCTGTCAAAATATCTTGTTCAAATTCCTCGAGTTTACCTTCGCTGCCAAGGTATTCACGGTAGGATTTTAAGGTGATGTCTTGTTTTTGCAAGTCGTTCTCGAGGTCTTGTTCCATTGCGGCAACACGGCGTTCAATCATGATTTGTGGAATCTCGAGGGTGCTGCCTTCGCCCAGTTTTTTGACAAATTCATCACGGCGGGCTTGTTTTCCAGTTTGAATCGCTTGGGCTTCAAGGTCGGCTTTGATGCGTGTGGTCAGGCTTTCTACGTTGTCTATGTTTTCAAGTTGGAAGCTCTTGGCAAATTCGTCGTCCAAGGCTGGCACGACTTTATTCTTAATGTCTAAAATCTTGACTTTCAGAACAGTTTGTTCGTCCTCTGGTTTGTCGCCACCTTGGACAACCACTTCGGCTTCTGTACCCACAGCCTGCCCTAAGAGGGCATTTCGCACTCCAGCTTCGGCTCGCTCGAGGTAGACAGGATAGGTTTTACCAGCGTCTTCACCCTCGAGAATTTCGACATTGACCATATCTTCGGCTTCAGCGCTGCGTTCAACTTGTTCATAAGTTGCACGGCTTTGCAAGAGTTCGTTCAGGGCTTTTTGCACATCTTCTTCGCCAACCACTGGGGCTTGAGCTTCTATTGCAAAGGCTTCCCAGTTAGGCAGCGTTACTTCCGGGTAATTCTCGGCATCTACTGTGAATTCAAATTCTGTGCCTTTCTCGAGTTTGCCGGGGTCTACATTGGCAGAGACCGGAATCAGTTTCAGTTCCTTGACAGCAGCCCCATAATTTTGTTCAATCAGGTGCTTGGTGACTTCGTTTTCGAGAAATTCTGTACCGACCCGTTTTTCAATCATGGCTTTCGGGGCTTTGCCCGGACGAAAGCCGGGGACACGCACTTCACGCACCAATTGATTGATGATCCCATC
>JAYWHB010000643.1:0-6914 GCA_043777915.1 Deinococcales bacterium | reverse complement strand
TAACCTACGAAGCTCGGTTCACCAGCCTTGGCAACCCAAAACCACGACAACAAGCACGGCGGTTAATGTTACTCGAACCAAAGCCAAAACTCGAGAATTTTGTGCAGAGCCAAACAGGGGTGCAATTGCCCGAAGGGTTTAGTATTTTTGATTTACGACCACGCATGGTGGGTAAAGACAACCTACCCGCCCTCGAGTTACGCGCCAGTAACGGAATGAGTGTGCTGGTACTGGTATTCTCACCAATTAAAACCAGCAATACTACGCGGCTTGTCTCGAGAATTGTTGGCAATGGGTTTGTTTGGGTGATTGGCAACTTGGCACGGGCGGAACTCGAGAAGACGGCAAGCAGTGTCAAAAGCGGTTTGGATTTAGGGGTGCTGCTCTCGAGCTACCAGAATTTGCGGTGAACATACAAGATGATATTTTGCAGTTTGTCTAAAATCACGGCAAACCACGAACTCGCGTCTATTATTGGTTGCACTTGAACTGATTGCCGCTTCAAATCAAGTATCGCTCACCAAGTTTGGGATGCACGTAAAAGTGCTTCTCAGACTTAGAATTTGACCGGCAAGGCTTTTAATCCCCGTGGTACAAAACTTCTAGCCCACTTTAATTCTTCGGGTTTAACTGCCAGTGTAATGTTCGGTAAACGTTCAAACAGCACACCAAATGCCACACTCGCCTCAAGCCGAGCTAACGGCGCTCCAACGCAATAGTGCATTCCCATCCCAAAGCCAAGATGTTTGTTGTTCTCCCGGTCTAGCATCAGGTTGTGCGGGTTGTCAAAACGCTGTTCGTCGTGGTTAGCAGACCCCAAACCAGCATAGACCACATCGCCTTGGCGGATGCTTGTGCCAGCAATCTCGAGGTCTTGGGCAGCATAACGCGGGGTGGCAACCATAATTGGGGCAGTAAAACGCATCAGTTCTTCAATCGCTGGTTTCATCAGGGCAGGTTCGGTTTTTAGGCGCTCGAGTTGGTCTGGTCTGGTCAGGAGTGCCAGCGCACCGTTACCAATCAGATTAGCCGTGGTTTCTTGTCCTGCCGAAAGCAGCAATCCAGCCATGCCAAGCAGTTCATCTTGGCTTAAGGTCGAGCCGTTTTCTTCGGCTTTTAAGAGGGCTGATGTTAAGTTATCTCGAGGGTTCTGGCGGTGTTCTTGGAATAAGCGTTTTAAGTATTGTGACAATTGGTAAATGCTGGGCAGAGCGGCAATTCCATCGAGTGGGGCGCTGATGCTGACCATTTTGAGTGACCAATGATGAAAATTGAGGCGGTCTTTTTCTTGCACACCAAGCATTTCGCTGATAATCGTCATTGGGATTTGGGCAGCGAAATCTTTGATTAAATCCATTTCGCCTCTTTGAATGGCTTGGTCAAGTAACTGATGCGAAAGTTTGGTCACATGGTCGTGCATTTGGGCAATCAGGCGCGGCATAAAGGCTTGATGCACCAAGCCGCGCAAACGGGTGTGGTCTGGTACATCGGTCTCGAGCATATTGGCTTGTAAGGCTTTGATAAAACTTGGCATTGGGATTTGGCGTTGATTTAGGCTGCGTTGGTTTTTGACAAAGCGCGTATCGTCTTTGAGTAAATTCTCGACATCGTTATAGCGTGTCACCAACCAAGCTCGAGGGGCGAGCATATCGCGGATGGGGACAACAGGGGTTTGCTCACGCCACTGCTTAAACATGGGGAACGGGTTGGCACGAAAACTTGGGTTGCTGATGTCTATTGGTTTCATTTGCGGCATAAGGTATTTCTCCAAAGAATTCTAAAAACTGAGTGTAAGCCCAAAGCGAATTTGAATTCCAAACGCCCCGCTTGGATTGAGGCTCGAGCCTAACGCACCGTAATTCAAGCTGGCATTGGTCTTGAAACTCAGTCCATCGGCGAGGGTATAGCTTAAATTGGGTGCAAAAATACCACTGCCATCGGTCAGGCTTTGTACCCATACGGCACTGAGGCTGGTGCGGTTATCCAGTCCGTAACTGGCAATCAGGGCAGCGTTTATACCAAACGTATCCGCCAGACCCATTTCGCCTTTTTGCCAACGAAAATTAAGTAATCCCGTCAGACCAATCTCAGAGACTCGAGCTTCGGCTTGGGCAGTGAACGCAAAGGCATGATTACCAATTTCTGGGTTTGTACCGCTTGGGTCTTGGGTAAAGGTATACGAAGTCTCGGCACGAATCGCAACTTCGTTAAGGCTGATGTTGGTTTCTAAACCAAGCACATGAATGAAATCGTAATTCAGCACAGGCTGAGCAATAAATTCGCCAGCTTTGGCAGTCGGTAGTAAACGCACGGTTGGGGTTGGCGTGTGCCGGTAGCCCCCATAAAAACTGATGCTAAAATCTGCGCCATCAAAAATATCGAGGTTGCTCGAGAAGCGCAGACCATACTGGGTATTCTCGAGCTGAGCGGTTGGGCGGTTATCTATTGGGGCGTTCTGTCCGACAATCGTTATCCCGGGCGGTGGTGTTGGGGCTGGCAGGGCAAAAACGGGCAAGACACTGGGCGTAAAACCGGGCGCGAGCAGACCCTCGAGCCTTACAGTATCGGAAAAATTCCAAACTGCCCGTAAGACTGGAGTGGCAAGGCGTTCTTGGCTGGTAAAATCCTGCGGGTTGACGTTGCTGACCGAACCCAATAAATCCACTGCGCCCCAATTGACCAGTAAATTACCAGCACTCAAGTCAAAATCCCCGATATACGCAGTGATAAACGTTTCGCCCAGCGTCACTCGAGTTGTGCCAGTCGCGGCATCAAAACCAGACTTGAGATTGGCGGCAAAGGCAGCACTCGGGGCTTCTTCTGTGCCAAGCGAACCCGAAAATTTAAGGGTAAAAGCTGTGTTTCCTAAAACTGCACCGCTCGAGACCAAGCCAAACTGCGCCTCGAGAACGCCGCCGATTGAAAAACGAGAAGTTTGAGCTAGACTGCTCGAGCCAAGCAGCAACATCATCAAGATTAAAATAATTTTAGGCATGGTAATCCTTAGGGTTGTTTCAAAAATCGTTCGGTGAAGACGCTATCAGCAATTTCAACATCCATTTCCACAGCCGTTTGCTTGAAGGTGCTTTTTGAGCCTTGCGAGATGGTTTCCATCGAAAGGGTTTTAATCAGGTTGTAGCCTTTAATCACCCCAAACTCGAGGGCGCGAAGGGTCTTAAAAACCTTATCGCCTTTGTAGTAGTCGGTTTTTAGGGTGTTCAGGGTTTTAGCCTCTATTTCGTAAATAATTTTGTCGTAATTGCTGTTCTTTTTGGCTTTGGCTTCGATGATGTATTTGCCGTTGTCGCTCAAGGTCAGGCTGTAATTAAAGTCCTTAATTTCGGAGCGCCCAAGGTCGCAGTAACTAAAATCTGAGCCAAAAAACGCCCCATCGCAATCGCTCGAGTCTGAGCCACCAGTCGCCAGTCGGCGGGTGCGCCCAAGGGCTGGAAGGTAGAGCAGGGTTTCGGTCAGACCATTTTTCTTGATACTGAGGATTCCACTGCCTTTAATATCGGCTGGGGCAAGAAATTTGACAAGACTGCGGTCATTGCTTGCCCATGATTTCATGGTGCGTGATAAGGTCTGCCCGTTTTTGCTAATCTCGAGGTTGATTGTGCCAATACTCGACTTTGGGGTTGGGCGGTCAAGGGTGGCTTGCATCACCTCTAAACCAGTTTTATAGGTTTGGTTCTGAGCAAGGGTCAGCGCTCCAAGTGCGACGACGAGGGTACTGAATATTATTTTTTTCATAAGGTTGCTCCTTCATTGGTACTCGAGGTCAGGACAGGTTTTTTAACTGGGTCACGCAAAAATCGCAAACACATAGCGGGCAGTAAAGTCAGGCTCGAGAGACCAACTGCCAGCACCGTAAAGACCATCATTTGTCCAAGGCTGGCAACGGGTTGCAACTGACTAAAAGACAGCGCCGCAAAACCAGCCCCAAGGGTTAAAGCCGTAAACAAGATGCTGCGTCCACTGGTGATAATCGTGTTCTCGAGGGCTTGTTCTGGGGTTTGACCAAGGCGGCGTTCCTCGAGAAAGCGCACCGTCAGATGAATCGCATAATCGCCCACGCCAATTGCCAGAGCGCCAAGCAGCATTGTCGAGATGTCCAAGTCTATGCCGAGCCAACCCAATAAGCCGTACTGCAAAATGACAGTCATGATTAAACTCGAGATGGTGACCAGTGCAGCTTTGAAGCTGCGAACAAAACTGTCTATGATGATCATCAGCACAATAGCCAGCGATAAACTGATAACAAAGTCGTGAATCATTGCGTCCTCGAGTGCTAAGCCGCTTAAACCTTCGCCGCCAACTTTGGCTGTCGCAATACCCTTAAAAACCTCTTCGGAAAGGGCTTTGATTTGATTGTAGTAAACTCGAGTGGTGCTGGTGTCGCCCAACGGAATACCAATTTGAATAATCGTTTGTTGTTGATTTAATGATAACTGCTGGGTGATGGCGCTGGTGTCGGCACTTGACTGGTAAATCAGCAATTCCTGCGAGACTTTTTCGCGGCTGGTTGGAATTTCGCGCTTATTTGTAAATAAATTGTTTAAGGTTTTGATGGTGTCGGCAATGCTGATGGTGTTGCTAATGCCTGAAATTTCGCTTTTGGCACGGGTTGTAAATTGGTCTATGGTTCGTAGGATTTTAGGCTCGAGAATGTCGCCTTCGATAAGTACACTGATACTGCTTGAACCACCAAAGAGCTTATCTACTTTGGCGATATTTTTAACGGTTTGCGAGTTTTTTGGAAAAAAACTAATATAAGAAGTGTTTGGTTTAATGCGGGTTGTGCCAATCAAGCCAAACACAATCAATCCGCCAGCCACGAGCATCATTACGGTGCGGTGTGTGTTGACATACCTTGCCAAGGCTTTAAGAATGCCAGCAATGGCGCTTGGTTTTTGGCTGATACGCACCTTCGGTTGTGGCAAGATATTGATTAGGGCTGGCAACAAAATAACCGCACCCGCCAACGCGCCAATAATGCCAAAAATAATCAGTGTGCCAAGGTCGCGCAGCGTACCAATGTTGGATAGCCATAGGGTCATCATCGAGGCAATAATCGCAATCGCGCTAATCACCACGCCTTGGGCTGTCTCGGAAAATGTGGCAAGAAGCGCATCGGCTTTGTTTTTGCCATGCAAAAGTTCAGAGTAAAAGCGCCCGAGTAAATGGAGCGAGAAACTGCTGCCAACTGCTAGAACCGCAATTATGCCAATCGCGGTCAGTGCGCCAAACGTGCCAGAAATCCAGCCATACAGACCCATGCTCCAGACCAAGCCCATGACGACTTGAATCAGTGGCAGAATGATTCCGTGAACCGAACCAAAGTTCAGAAACAAAAACAGTAAAATCAGTCCAAGGGCTATCAAGCCAACCACTTGTATATCGTTGACCAAGGTGCGGTTGACTTCGGCAATCACATAAGGTGCGCCCGCCATGGCTTTTTCACCTTTCCAATTGGCATTGACCATATCACCGACTTGTGTCCCAAATTTTTGCTGGTCTACGCCGGGTTTCATCTGAATAATCAGCACGGTATTCTGACCATCTTTGGTGACCAAACTGGTTTGCTCTTGGTTCAGGTAAGCTCGAGCCGCCGCGATTTCTGTGTTGGTGGGATTATTATTTTTGAACAGCTTGGTGCTTTTAATAAAGCCGTCGTCTTCCTCGAGTTTAGACAAATTTGCCAAAGAAGTGACTTTAGCCACACCGTAAACCGATTCTAATTTGGTGGTCAAAACCCGCAGTTCGTTAATTCGCGGCGCAGTGTAAATATCGCCACCCAGAACTGCGATGATATTATCAACTGAACCAAAAGTTTTTTTGATCTCCTTAGAGATTGTTAAAAGTGGGTGGTTGTCTGCTTGAATTACACCTGTGGTACTGCTGATTTTGGCTCGAGGTGTACCGCTCATGACCAATAGTGTTACAAGTAAAAAGCCAATAATCGTCAGCCAGCTTTTTTTAAGAATAAATTCGATTAAGTGTTTCATAAGGACTCCTAGGGGTGTAAAAAACCGTAAACAACCTCTGTGGCTGCTCGAGCATGTTTTATAAACTATCAGTTAGTTATTATTTAAGCCAAAAAAAACTATCCCTCCTTTGGTTCAAGCCCACGCCAAAAAACTTCAATAAAATCTTCGAGAAAACGACTTGCACCAAAATGTTCAGAGACCGACTGTGTAGCTTTGCTCATCGCAAAACCAGCCGCCGTGTGCATCAGGGTCAAAGCGGGTATGGTTGGGTCGCCACGAATAATTCGCCCTAGTGCCATTTCACGGGCTAAATAAGCGGTTAAAGCTGCAAAATCGTTTTCGACAGGTGGGGGTAACGGAAACCCCGATTGTTGTCGTGCTGACATCAGCAACATCATCCCTGGTAAAATTTCGGCAATATAGGCATCTATCCGCCGAGCAATCAGCAGTAAATCGGCTTTCGGGTCGCCATGACCAATTGCGGCGGCAAGTTCTGCTATCCAAACAGGTTGGCGCGGGGGTAGCGACATCGCCGCAAAAAATAAATCTTCTTTGGTTGCATAGTGCTTAAAAATACTGGCACTCGAGATTCCAGCCCGTTTTGCCACATCCACGGCTGTGGCATTTGCGCCCTGCTCGAGAAAAACGGCTCGGGCTGCCTCGAGAATTTGGGCTTTAGAAATGGTGGCAGTGCGTCCCATAAAAAAATAATAATTGGTCAGTTACTAATTGTCAAGCAGCCGCGCCACTTCCCTAATTGTCAAGGTGCGTGTATGGGTTCAAGAGATACCTAGACCAATCTTGCTTTGTTTTGGTACATCGTTTGGTCAGAAGCATGGTACAACTGCGCTGCGTTGTCACCATCGCTGGGGTATAAGGCAAGTCCGACAGAAACAGTTGGATAAAAATCTGGAAGTTCGAGAT
>JAYWHB010000642.1:0-2502 GCA_043777915.1 Deinococcales bacterium | reverse complement strand
AGCTCGAGAATCGCGTCTTGCAGGTCAAACAATTGGGCTTTTACCGAGTACCCTTCTGGGGCAGTGGCAGCATCAAAACCAAGTGGCACTTCAATGCCTAGTAAACCTGTACCGTCTGGCTCGAGTCGGGCTTGTGCCACCACATCAGCCATATAAACCGTCGGTGTGCAATGCAGCACCACACTGCGGGTTAGCCCCGAGTACCACCACTGGTCTTGGTCTTCGATGACGCTAACATCGCCCCACTTAATCACCAGAACAACCAAAGTATTTTCAGTATCAAAACGCAGGTGTCTGGTGATGTCGAACTCGGCAGGCAGTCTCGAGTCTTTGCTCATCCCGACTGGCTGCCCGTTTAGGTAGACAAACAAAATGCTTTCGGCTGCGCCAAATTGCAGCACCACACGGCGATTCTTCCAATCATTCGAGACCTGAAAAGCTCGGCGGTAGACAGCCGTCGGATTTTCGGAAGGCACAAAAGGGGCTTCGTGTGGGAATGGCATTTGCACATTGGTGTACCAAGGGGTGTCAAAACCAAAAAATTGAATGTTACTTGGTACGGGGATACTCGAGAAATCGCTTGGGACTTCGTTTTGTAAAACCTTAAAAGGCACAGCTTCGGGGTTCGGGTACACCTGAATATCCCAAGTGCCATCTAGGTTCTGTACCCAAGGCGAAGCCTCGTCTGGTACAGTAAAACGCTTTATCTCGAGCGCCCGAGCCGCATTCTCCAGACTCCAAAAAGTCGTGTGCATTGGCAAACGAGCAATCTGCAAAAGTTCTGGGTTCATCCACGAAGGTTTCTGGGCAAGTTCTAAAAGTGGCAACATGGTATTTATCATGCCTCTAGGTCTTGGTTTAATGCAAGTCTTGGGGCTGGGATTCTCAAAGAGGGATTAAAGAAAAACTTCCTCCATCCTCTTTCCAGAGTTTTCCTCGAGAATCATTTTTTCTGAGCTTGACAACATTGCCCTGCTTGCGGTAATTTAACATCACAGTGCAAAAAACAAACAGAAATTTGTTCAAAAGCGTTTAGCTTTTGCAAAAAAGGTGCAAGCACTGTTACGGAGGACATTATGAAACGTCGTGCTTTTATCCTTGGTTTAGCCGCTTTAAGTACAGCCGCCATTGGCGTTGCCAGCCTGACTGACGCGCAGGCTCGGCGCTATAAAATCGCCATGCTGGTCAAAAGTCTGGGCAATGGCTTTTTTGAAGCTGCCCGCACGGGTGGCGAAGAAGCTGCCAAACAACTCGGCAATGTGGATTTAATCTACACCGGACCCACCGCCGCCACCGCCGAAGGGCAAATTGAGCAAATGAATTCCTTAATTGCCCAACGGGTCAATGCCATTGCTGTTTCGGCGAACGACCCAAACGCCTTGGTTGCCATTTCTAAACGGGCGGCGGCTCGAGGCATCAAAGTCATTTCTTGGGATAGTGGAATTGCCAAAGAAGGGCGTTTAATGCACCTCAATCCGTCCAACACAGCTTTAATTGGACGTAAGCAAATCGAAATGATGTCGGCAACCTTGGGCGGCAAAGGCAAAATTGCGGTGCTGTCGGCAACTGCCCAAGCCACCAATCAAAACGCATGGATTGCCGCCATGAAAGAAACCCTCAAAGACCCAAAATATGCTGGGCTTAACCTCGTCGAAGTTGTCTACGGCGATGACCAATCCGATAAATCCTACCGCGAAGCCCAAGGCTTACTCTCTAAGCACCCAGACTTAAAAGGCATCATTGCTCCAACCACCGTCGGCATTGCCGCAGCCGCCAAATACGTGATTGACCAAAAACTGGTTGGTAAAGTCTTTGTCTCTGGCTTAGGTCTGCCATCAGAAATGGCGGGGTACGTCAAAGCTGGCGCAGTGGACACCTTTGCCCTTTGGAATCCAATTGACCTTGGTTACAGCGCTGTCTACGCCGCTTACCAATTCGCAACTTCTAAAGCTCGAGGACGGGCTGGCGAAAAAATCAGCATTGGGCGTATGGGTTCAATCACCTTGGATGCAAATTTAGAAGCCCCAATGGGCGAACCATTTACCTTTAACAAAGACAACGTAGACAAGTTTGCTAAGGCATTCTAAAAGACGGACTCGTATATTAAGAACCACCACTCTGTGAATGCTGCATCAAGGCGTTTAACAAGATGTGACCTCTTACGAACTCCCCCCAGCGCGGAGCGCTGACCCCTCGAAAAAGAGGGGGTTTTGGGGCAGTGCATTTTGGTTTTGGTTGTCCCAAATCTGGAAGAACGATACAAACCGAACAACCCTCTCCCGCGCTGTTTGGCGGGATGAGGGTAACGAGCTTCAAGCGAGTTGGGTGAGGGTTAGATGACGTTGATGCACAATCACTCTCGAGCAATCGGTTTTATTGTTCTTTTGTTTCGTAAACCATTCTTTCAAAACGCATTTCCCTCGAGATACCCATGACTTTTTTAAGAATCGAAAAATTAAGAAAACATTTTGGCGCTACCAAAGCCGTGACCGATGTCAGTTT
>JAYWHB010000641.1:0-2507 GCA_043777915.1 Deinococcales bacterium | reverse complement strand
TCGAGCCTACCAATCACCCCTCGCAAGAGGGGATTTTCTTTGACCATTTTTCACATCAGACTGAGTATACTAAGACCCATGACAGGTCTACTTTCTCGCGTCTCGCGTCCCTTCGTTCTCGTGCTGTTAATGCTCATGCCTTTGGCACAAGCTGCGCCGCTTGGTTTGGTACTTGAATCAGGTTTGACGGCTCGAGTCAATTATGCTTTTTCGAGTAATCAAGCCCTTGCGATTGCCCTCGAGTTTGAAACCCCGATTTCTGTGCCACTGCCAATAGATGTCAGCTTAACGGCTCGGGTTGGGTATAACTTTAACGCTGGTGGTTTTGATGCGGGGATGTTAGCCAAAGCCCTTGTGCTAAATTCGATTTCTGGTGGTTTGCTCGGTGTTGGTTTATGGTTTGACATTGATGCGCGTAACATCGGTTCAACCCTAAATACTTTCAAAGTGGCGTTTGGTCCGTTTATGAACATTAATTTTGACCCACTTTATGCCACCCTTAGTGCTTCGCTTTTTTCTTTATCTAATGGCATTTATGCTTTTGACCTTGGGTTTGCAGCGCGGTATTACTTTGATATTTTTGCCATCGAATTTGGCATTGACTACAATACCATTGGCTTGGCTAGGGCTTCGTTTGGGTTGCGCTTTAGTCTGTGAAACCCAAATTTGTCTTAACCCCCGGTTGGTGGGGTGTAGTGCCGAGTTTAACGCTGCTGGCAATTTTTGTGCTGTACCCGCTTTGGCAAGTGCTGCAAATCTCGAGCCTAAAATGGGATGGTGTGGTGGCTGGCGAAAGTATTGGCTTTGGGAATTATGCAAGGCTGTTTAGTGATGCAGACCTTGGGCGCAGTTTAATCACGACCCTGACTTTGGCTGCTTTTGTACTGCCAATTTTTGTGACTTTATCGGCGATTATTGCCATAGAACTCGAGGGAACGCGGTTTGAACGGGTCATTAAAGCGATTTTGTTCCTGCCCGGACTTTGGACAATCGGAGCAAGTGCGATTGGTTGGTACACCCTCTACGCCCCAGATTACGGAATTATTGCCACCATCACCAATGGCGCGGTGGCATTGCCGTGGGGCGACCAAGGCTGGGCAGCACTAACACTGGTTGGGGCGTTTACGATTTGGCAAAACATTGGTTATGCCGTACTGGTGGTTAGCGCTGGGCTAAAAGGGATTCCACAAGAAACCCTTGAGGCAGCAAGGGTGGATGGCGCAAATGAAAACCAAGTCCGTTGGAAAATTGTGATTCCATTATTGCGCCCAAGCCTGACTTTTCTGGCTGTAATTGGTGGCTTGTACGCCTTACAAAGTTATACGGCAGTCTATTTACTGACCCGAGGCGGACCTTTTGGTAGCACTCGAGTTTTAGGCTACTTTTTATACGAAACAGCCTTTGAAAAGTTTGAATTTGGGTACGGCGCAGCGCTTTCGATGGTTGCGCTTTTGTTGGCGTTTACTTTTGCAGCGCTTCAAGCTCGAGCCTTACGTGGGAGCGAGCAATGAAAACCGCTCGTTTATCTGGAACTTGGTTTGGAAAAATCATTGTTGGGATTGTACTTGTTTTTGTGACTCTGCCGATTCTTTGGTTAGCATACAGTGCTTTTTTGCCACCTGATGCGGTCTTCAAAACAGATGGTATCCCCACGGGCTTCACGCTCGAGAATTTTGCCAAGTTGCCATTTGATACACTGATTCGCCCCCTCATCCTAAGTCTGGTCGTCTCGAGTCTAGTGGTGATACTGCAATTAACCGTTTCCTTACCTGCCGCCTATGCAATTCGCAGTGGGGCTAAGCTCTTGCCGTTGTATTTGCTGCTGCTTTCGATTCCAACCGAGTTAATGCTGATTCCAATTTACGGACTCTTAAAGGATTTGGGCTTACTGAATAACCCGTTAGCACTGGTTTTTCCATTTATTGCCAATCCGTTTATTGTGTTTTTACTCTATAGCGGGATTGCCAAACTGCCTTGGACATTTATTGAAGCAGCACGGTTAGACGGGGCAAATAATCTGCAAATCCTCTTAAAAATCGTTGCACCGCTTTTGCGCCCAGAGATGACGGCGGCGGCAGTGTTGGGGTTTGCAGCACACTGGAATTTGGTACTGTACCCTAAAGTTGTTCTCGATAACCCGCAATGGTGGACAGTCCAAGTTGCCTTGACCGAAATGCTTCGTAAAGACCCGAACGCATGGGGCAAACTCGGTGCGGCGGCGATGCTGACCAGTTTACCGATTCTGATTCTGTACATTATTTTTGAATCTCGAGTCACCAAAACCCTCGAGGGCGGGCTTAAGTAGAGGCGAAGGGCAAAAGGGTAAAAAGTGAGTTTGGATTCATCCCGAAAAACCAATATTGCCGTTGGGGATATTCACGGTTGTCTCGAGCAATTACTTATTTTACTCGAGCGTGAAGAGATTATTGATTCGAGCCGAAATTGGAGTGCTGGAAACTCGAGTCTGATTTTTCTTGGTGATTATATGGACAGAGGCGAGGACGGGA
>JAYWHB010000640.1:0-2511 GCA_043777915.1 Deinococcales bacterium | reverse complement strand
GCCCCTGCGTCATTCAAAGCCTCCAACGACCCGCCATGCGCCTCAGCAATCGCTTTGGCAATTGCTAAGCCTAAGCCATGATGCGGCACGCCAGTACGCTCCCGAGCCACATCGCCACGATAAAAACGTTCAAACACCCTGTCGGGGTGGGGGAGACCAGCCCCATTATCGGCAACCGAAATACAAACAAAATCTGCTTCGAGTTTTGCCCCAAGCACCACCCGCGTTGCCGAACTATGCTCCAAAGCATTCTCGAGTAAATTGCGTATCACCCGCTCTAATTGCAATGGGTCAAACGAAGCCGTTATCTCTGGCATCGGCGCAAGAATCAGGGTCGTGCCAGCTTCCAAAGCCCGAGTTTCTAAGGAAAGCATCATCTGCTCGAGCCAAGGTTGAATCTGTACCACCGTTTTCTCGAGTCGCAGTGTACCCGTTTCGGCGGTCGACAGAGTGCGTAAATCGCCGACCATCCGAGTAATCAAACTGACCTCATTCAGTAAACGCTCTAAACTGGCATCGTCGCGTGGGCGAATCCCATCCTGCATGGCTTCAAGTTCGGCTCGCATGACTCCAAGCGGATTCCGCAAATCATGGGCAATGTCAGATACCACTTGTTGCCGCCAAGCCTCTTGTCGCTCTAAATTTTCGGAGAGTTGATTAAAAGCAATACTGACAGTTTGCAATTCATCCCTTGATTCTGGAACACTCACCCGCACCCCACGTTCACCCGAAGAGACGGCTTTAGCAGCTTGCTCGAGTGCAATTAAAGGACGAATCAAACGCCGAGTGACCAAAGCTGCCGCCAAACTCGCCAGAAAAACTGCGCCAATACCACCCCAAAAAACTGTTCCAGTCATATTGCGAAAGGCTTGCTGGGCTTGTTGTTGGCGTTGATTTTTACCAAAAAAATTAAATGAAAAAGGATCAACCACTTCAAAGCGCTGACCATCTATCGTGACAATTCTCGAGAAATCGGTAGCGGCTTTTTGAATCGCTCGAATGCTTAAAAACCCTGTAAAGCCCACTGCCGCCAATGCCACAATCGCAAACCACATCGTTAAACGTCGTCGCAAACCCGAATGCCGCCAAGAACGCATTTTTGAGCTTTTCCATTTGGCTTTTAGTTTTTGTTCATCCCACGGCATTAAGCCCCCCGCAAACGATAACCAACACCGCGCACCGTCTCGAGAAAATCGCCATATGTACCCAGTTTTTTACGAATGTTCTTGATGTGCGCGTCTACCGTGCGTTCATCGGCAAACGAGTCCATGCCACCACTCTGCTCGAGTAGTTCTGAACGCAAACGCACCCGAGAAGGTTCTTTGGCGAGTAAACCCAGAATACGAACCTCCGCCGTGGTCATCGGTACGTCCTCGCCAGCAATTGAAACCTGAAAAGTGACTAGATTAACTTCGATTGCCCCAACCCGAAGCGACTGTGGCAGCACTACAGCGCCCTGCACCCGCCGCAGTACCGCTTTGACTCGAGCCATGACTTCACGCGGGCTGTACGGTTTAACCACATAATCATCTGCGCCTAAGCCCAAACCGACCAGTTTATCCACTTCGTCGTCCCGAGCGGTCAGCATAATAATTGGGGTACTCGATTCGGCTCTGACCCGCCGTGCGACTTCCAAGCCATCCATTTCGGGCAGCATTAAATCGAGCAGGATTAAATCAGGTGCAGCCGCCCGCCACAACTCGAGCGCCCGAGTCCCTGTCCGCGCTCGTTCGGTCTTAAACCCCTCACGGCGCAAGTATTCCTCGAGAACATCGGCAAGACGAGTTTCATCTTCAACAATCAAAATAGTGCCAGACATAGAGGGCATGATAAAGGAGGAAAGAGGAAAGAGGAAGTCAAGATACATGAAATCCTATATTCTGCTGAATTTTCTTGTGGTGATGAGCCATGTTGAGGCAATAAAACAACTGAGAGCAGCAACAGTGCGAATTAAATTGCTTTGATTCCAAGTATCACGGTTTTTCTGCCAATCGCTTGGTGGAGCGGAAGGTTGCCAGAGTGCAAGCTCTTCGTTTAAGGGTATGTTGACCGTGCGGGTAATCCAGAAGACTGCCAGAAAATATGCAACTGCAATGATCAACCAAGCTACGGCACGCCTGCGTCCGCCAGCCCAAAAGACTACTGCTGCCGCTAAAAACGGGAAAATTGTTGAGCCGAAGTAGACAGCACCAAAAGTGAAACTACGAACAACACGATTAATCCATTGCTGTACCGTGACATAAGTGGCAGCGTCTAGGTTTTCCATAGCTGGAACTATATCTACGGCAAACGCAAAGAAGAAACCAGCCATCATACCGAGCAGGCATACTGCAATAACTTCAAGACCAAGTGCCAGATGCTCACGTATTGGCGTTTGTGATACTGGAAGACTGTTCAAAATTTCCCCTTTTCTTAACAAAGTCCGCAAACAATCCCGCTTGCGGACTTTACTAAAGCTCTAAATTTTCTTACACTAAAGCTCGTTTAATCATCTCAAAAGTCTCGAGACTG
>JAYWHB010000639.1:0-2515 GCA_043777915.1 Deinococcales bacterium | reverse complement strand
TCGGGCGCTCGAGGCACAACGATTATTTGTTGAAGAGTTTAACCTGCGACGAAAATTTGAAGCCTTGCAATACCGAATTGAAGATGCGGTTCGGATCAGTCAAGATATTAACTATGATGTCAGATTGGGAAATAGCGGTGGGTCTAGTCCATTAACCGAGGTGCGTAATTTGGTATTTAGTCTCAATGATAACTTAAAAGAACTTAAAAAAGCGGCACTGCAACCTGAACCCTGTGGTTCTTTTAGCCGAATTTACAGTTATCAGTCTGAGATTGTAAGAACGAATCTTGAACTTGTTGCTTTTGTACCAAAAGCTCGAGATTATTTGCCGGTAAAAAGACTTGAAGGCGAAAAGGTCTTTGCCCAACTTGAACAAAGCTGGAAGGGCTTACAAGCCCTGCAAAAACAATGGTTAGCACAAGTGGTCAATGCTAAATTCCCATCGGGTTATTTTGAAGTTACAGTTGATGCGCGTTTTGTGCAGTCATATGCTGATTTAATCAGTTCAAGTCAAGCCGAACTGAATGCTGAAATCATCAATGCTTCAATTGCCATTTTGCGTTTTGAACAAATGGGTCCTGCCGCAGAAATTGAAGCTGCTAAGGTCATTGCTGATCTGAACTGCCCACCGAAGTGAGGTCTTCTCGAGTCTAACCCAACGTCAGTGTGGTGCTTTGATACCCTGATTTGATGGGTTACATCGCTTGCATTGGCAACTGGCTGTTCAATTCTGTAATCCGATGACCAGAGCAGTAATGTGTAAGCCTAGTCCAATCCAACCTAAATTGTGAATCCAAGGTTTACGAATTTGCCACTCGAGAATTTGTTGTTGAAGCTCAGCAATATCATTCAGCACAGCTTGAATCGCTGGTTGCTTTAATTGGTCAGGGTAAAACGGTTTTCTTGCTTTTTCAATCTGGCTCGAGAAGAGCCAAAGTAAAAGTGTCAGTAAAAAAATCAATAATGCGGTAACTCGAATCCAATAAGCCAAAAGATTCTCAGATTGAGCATCTCCACCGAAATTAACACCAAGTAAAATCTGACCACCGACTTGCCAAAATAAAACTTCTCGAGTCCTGCGTTGCACCTGCTCGAGTTGTTGTTGTCGTTGCCAAATGTTTACTTCTAAACCGAATCGTCGACTAAGTTGCTTTTGGTTCATTGCCCCACCTGCTTGTGTTCAGGAGTCTCGAGCCATGACCGCCAAAAGTTAAGTAATGCCACCAAATCAGGATGGATTTCTACCCTGCAACGCTGGCACTTGAAACAATTTTTTTGGCGATTGTCAACGCTGGAGTAAAAGCAAATTGGGCAAGTCAAGCTCTTAAAATCCCGTTCGACAAGCACTACTCGCTGATGCGGATTGCTGATGCCGTTTAAGCGCTTGAGTAAATGCCACCAATCAAGGTCATCAATGGCTTTACGTTTACAAGCGTGTTCATAAAGTCGTGCCACATCAAGGGATTCGGTAATAATGGTGTTGTATTGATCACAGATTGTCTTCAGTAAGTCGAACATGGCGACTCGAATCTGCTCACGGAATTGGTCGCCGCTTAAAAGTTGTGCTTTAACCATATCTTGCAGTGCTGTGAGTCGTTTTGAGCCTCGAGAACCCGGCGAAGTGAGTGTTTTTAAGCCCTGCACGGATTGCAATAATCTTTGTAAATGCTGTTCTTGTTGTCGCCAACTACCACTTGGATGCAAATTAGGAATGTAGCCCCAACCATCTTGGGTCATAAAAGTTACAAAGTTACTCCAACCAAAATCTAACACAATCACTTGCTGGTGCTTTTTAATTTGCTCGAGCAACCCCACTAAATTCTGAGGTTTAAGGACTGGATTACTCATAAATGCACAAACCTGATCAACTGACCCAAACCAGTGAAGTTCTGCCTTTGGAATCAGTCCACACTGGGCAGTCACTCGAAATTCGAGGTCTTCAACGTACTTCTCGAGCCGTGAACGACGGGACAATTTAGATTGCTTAGATTCTGCTTGTTTACTTTCACGATTTACTCGAATTTTAAGGCATTTACGCCCATGTTTAATGGTTCTTCGGGTGGTGGATTGCTGACTAATACTTGGTTTACTTTTGTTGGATGGGTTCACGATAAGTCCTTTTCAAGCTGGTTTGTTTCAAGCTCAATTCGATTTATTGATTTTGCATTCCTAGGTAACAAAATCTCAAAGACGATTTAGGCTGAACCAGTTAAAAACACGGTGCCGTTAGCACCGTGCTGTAAGGGTAAAATCGTGATTTTTTCCTACAGATCGTACCATTCACACAGATCGTTGGGCAGCCACAAAATCATCAAAAACGTAAATACCGCCATATATACAATGCAATTATAAATTTGCATCCAATTAGTAAAAAATGGGCTGACTCCATTTTGTGCCAATAGCCACGCAACAACGCTGCCAGCAGTACACAATACCAACGACAAACCAAGCAAAATACACGTGCCAAGAATTCCCTTGGTTACTATTCCAGAAATTTGCCATTGCAGTTTCATCG
>JAYWHB010000638.1:0-2515 GCA_043777915.1 Deinococcales bacterium | reverse complement strand
CACACGAATCCCAAGTCGGGCGAGGTCATAACCAGTATTGGCAGCGCTGCCGCCACTGTATAAACCTATGGTGTCCACAAGCTCAAGTTGTCCAGCCTGTGGCTGTTTTAGCACAGGTCGTGCCACACAATCTGCCACCACAATACCAACGCAGGCGACATCAATCATCGTGTTTCCTCGAGCGAGACGACACGGTTTGAGGCTTGACTTTTGAGTGCTGCCGTAAATAATTGGTGACTGAGGGCTGTTTCTTGGGGGGTGCCGCACTGAAATTTTGGGGTGTTGCCAATCGCTTCATCACAAAAAGCCGCCCACATTTGCAGGATGCTATCGGTAAAGCCAAATTCAAAAATATATCCAGTGATGGTTGGGTAAATCGTTTCATACCCAAGGTCTTGTTCATGCCAAGCCTGTGCTTGACCGCTCACATACGGCAGTGTTCGCAAGGTTTTGGGGCGTTTGGTGCTAAATTCGGCACTGAATTCTGACCCCATGACCCGAATAAACCATGTGTTGGTTTCACCCGGTGCGATGCGTTTTGTACTCAGTTGCATTGGAAATTCGTAATCCTGCATCTTTACTCGAGTCAGTAGATGGGCGTTATCCCACGTCTCGCAGGGGACTGTCTTGCCTTGTCCGTCAGGTCGGGTGGTGATGATGTTACTTAGCACCGCTCGGACATCCTTGGGAATCCAGCCAAGCCGAGCCGGAAGATGCAGCACATGAAAACCAAGGTCGCCCATCACTCCGTATTCGCCATTGATGGCGACCATCCGTTTCCAGTTGATGGTTTTGTTTGGGTCAAGGTCTGAACTGTGCCAAAAACCAGTTTCGACCTCGAGAATCCGCCCAAAACGATTTTCCTGTGCGTACTGAACAATTTTTTGGACACCCGGATAGAACGGAAATTCACTCGAGCAACGCACCAAAACATTTGGATTGGCGTTCATCGCTTCAAGAATACGCGTGTTGGCAGCTTGGTCAATTCCAAAAGGTTTTTCACCCAATAAGTGCTTTCCCGCATTGATAATCTGGACATACAAACTGGCATGAAGGTTATGCGGCACAGCACAATAAATCGCGTCTATTTCAGGGTTCTCGAGTAAATCTTTATAATCGGTACTGACTTGTTTGACACTGTTAAAGTTATTGCTAAACCAATCCATTAAATTGGGACTTGAATCACAGACTGCCACAATTTCGGGTTTGACCTTCATCTCGAGTAAATGCGCCCAACGAGCCGCAGCCGTGGCAAACTCACGTCCCATTAAGCCGCAGCCAATAATCCCAAAACGCAAAGTTTTCATACAATCATGTCCCCTGCCGCGCTTGGTGTTGCACCATCATGAACCACTGCCATCAGCGCCCTTGTAATCCCCGCAGGATTCGGATGCTGAATCACATTACGCCCGTAAACAATCCCTGACGCGCCTTGCTGCATCAGTTGGTAGGTTCGCTCGAGAATTTCAGTGTCCGAAACTCGCCCGCCGCCCCGTACCAAGACTGGAATACCACCCGAAATTTCAATCACTTTGTGATACTCGAGCATGTTATCGCAGGGGTCAGCTTTGATGATGTCCGCACCAAGTTCGACGGCTTGACGCACAAGCGGCAGAATTTTCTCGAGGTCGCCGTCCACCATGTAGCCACCGTTTTTGAGGTTATCCTGCATCACCAAAGGCTCAATCATCAGAGGCATTCCGTAACGCTCGGCTTCGGGTTTTAGGCGCAGAATGTTCTTCACACAAGCACGGTGAAGTTCTGGTTGATTCGGCAACATCAGTAAATTCACCACAATACAAGCCGCATCCAAACGCAAGGCTTGCTCGAGTGGCGATTCGATGATTTCGCTAAAAAGCACATTCGGTAAACTCGAGCCGTAGACATTTGCCACATCGGTTCTGAGTGCCAGACTTGGTTTGCTCGAGCCGCGAATGTTTTGTAAATGCCGAGCTTGTCCAACCGACAACTGCACCACATCTGGCGCAGCACTGACCACCGTCCGCACAGCCTTTGCCATATTTTCGATACTTGGTAAGAAACTGATTTCACCAAAAAAACCGTGGTCAATCGCCACATCAAAACATTTGCCATCAGCCGCTAAAAGTCGGTTCAAACGCGGTTCTACACTCATGGATTCTCCTGTGCGTGTAGTATACCCTTCTATGCCAGAAAATCGGGTCTGCTCGAGAACAATATCTAGCAAGATATAGACCAGAAAACGGGTATCTCAGGTTGGGCGAGGCGTGCCTCGCCCCTACAGAAAATCTTAAAAATTCTTTACTGCACTGCTATTTCGTGCTTTGGGGTAGGCATGTTGTGTGCGCCGATGTGTGACTAATTGGGTTTACCAAAATACTCGGGCAATTGGTCAGAAGTAATCAGAACTTCTCTGGATTTACTTCCCTTATACCCACCAACAATGCCCATAGACTCGAGCGCATCTATCAGTTTTCCACCCCTTGAATGCCCAACACTTAAACGGCGTTGCAGTCTCGAGACAGCCGCGTAGCCT
>JAYWHB010000637.1:0-2516 GCA_043777915.1 Deinococcales bacterium | reverse complement strand
CAAATTGTGTTTATCTAAAGTCCCAGCGCACAAAACCGTTAAATCAGTTTCAAGGTCAGAACTGCGTAAATTCAGCGCCTCGAGCCAAATTTTAGAATCCGACGGACAAGGCAAAATATGTGTGTCTGGTTGCGCTGCCCAGACATAACCATCTTCAAGCATCACTTCGAGATTACCCGCTTGCATTTGCACCGTGCAAGATTGCCCAAAGTGATGCGCCACCACCAACGCGCCAGAATCAGACTCAAGTTTTTCCTTGCCTTGGTTGGTGAAAAAACGCACCTGGACTATGTTTTTCGTAGGGGCGATGCTTGTCATCGTCCTGCTTTGGCTATTTGCATTGGCAGACTGGGCAAACACAAGCGACCCAAGCCCGTCAGGTGCTGCTTTAGGGTCAAGAAGGTTTGCCCCTACAGGATTGATGATGAAGGCTGTAATAGGCGCACTGCTCGAGACAGCAATTTCTGACATGACAGATTCAGGTAGAGGTTCGTGGACAACAGCAAAACGCTTACCACCGTTCGTTCCAGCTTTGAAAACATGGTAATACTTCATGATTTAATCTCCACAGCTTTGCCACCAATCCAAACACTCGAAACCAGATTATCTTGTACTACACACTTGACCTCGAGACGTGATGGTTTATTTATTGCATAACCCTGAGCGCCACTAAATGAACGTTTGCCATTATCAAAAAACTGGTTTGCACCAAGATAAGCCGCCAATGCGGCGTGAGCATTTCCCGTTGCAGCATCCTCGAGAACCGTATTGTCTTGCACTGAAAAATGCCTTGTGTCAGTAAAGCACCCGCCGCGTCCAGGAAAAGTAAAAATAACAATTCCAGTCGTTCCAGTCTCGAGACACAAATCTTTTATTTCATCAAAATTCGGTTCGATGGCATCCAGTAAAATCGTGCTTGGCACTGCACACACTAATTTGGTACGCCCAACCCCAGCCGCCATAATTGCTAAGTCCTCGTGTAAATCTTCAGTCTCGAGACCAAGGGCAACCGCTACGGCTTCTGAGTCGAGGTCAACCGCCCATGCACTTGGGTTTGGATACTCGAGCCATGCTGTACCAGACTCAAGTTTTGCATTTTGAATTCCTAAATTTGTCTCGAGTTGAAAAACATCCGTTGGCATTGCCCAGCCGTTTATCCCACCTCGAGCCTCGAGTGCAACCAAAGCCGCAATTGTGCCATGACCACAAACGTTTTCCTCAATATACGGCGTAAAAAACCGTAAACGAAGCGGTAAGGCAGACTCATTCTCAAATAAAGTATCACTGATACCCACAAAAACCGTGGCAGGAGCGCCAATACTCGAGGCTAATTCCTGCATTTTACGTTCGGATTTAAGGTCAAGCCCAAAAACCACGGCTGCACGATTACCACCCTTGCCATTGGCGGTGAAGGCACTAAATTCTAAAATCTCGAGACTCATGAATCATCGATCTCTGAAGGCGGAAGGTTCTGGTACAACTCGGACAAGACAACATCAAAATCCAAACTCGAGAAGGTTAATAGCGCATCACCCGAAATTCGTTCGTAAATCCATTTGCTTGCCTGACGCGAATAAATCTCAGCAACTGCTTCGGATTGCGATAAAAGCACGTACTGCTCGAGGGTTGGAATCGTTTGATACTGCTCCCACTTCTCGCCTCGGTCAATCGCTTCGGTACTGACTGACAACACTTCTACAATAATGCTCGGACGCAAAACAGTCCGATTAGAATCTAAACTCGAGTCGCAAGTCACCATTAAGTCTGGGTAATATCCCTTGCCACTTGGCATTCGGGCAATCACATCAGCAAAGTAGGTAAAGCACCCTCGAGCCAAAGCCACTGGTAGGATTTTCGCGTAGATTAACCCACCAAGTAAATTATGTCGCTTTGTGCCGCCAGCCATGACGAACAAATTACCATCTACAAATTCATGACGCACATTCGACTTAGTTTCAAAACGCACATAATCTTCAAAAGTGAGTTCGGTTTTAACAGGCGCAACTCGAGACATGGCAGTAGTATACCGAACTTATCAGGTGATAAATAAGGTTAGAATTTGGCAGGTTAATTCAGAGGTCAGGATGAAAAAAATTGATCAATTGCTCAAACAAATCAGCAGCCAAGAAATTCTTGAAGTGCAAGTTCCCAAAGGCACATTAAAACCATCGCGTTCAGCCAAAGCTATACTGGAGCAGACAAGGCTAGTTATAATTTCTCAAGCAGTACATCCTCAGAAGAACTTGCTGGAAATTCGGGCTGAGCTTGGATATTTATAAAACTAACCTAATCCCAATTTGAGTCATTGAAGTTAAATAGGTCGGCAGAGCCTGCGCTACATACTCAATAGAGATTCATACTCATCAATAACAAATTGGACAAATTGATTTCCTACTTCGTTATCAGCATAAAATAATTCATTGTCTGCTTCGGGGGGTATTGAAACCCTCGCCTTCAGGCGAAGGCTTTAGCAGTACACGAAACAAAGGTCGTAAAATTAGAGAATGGACTACCGA
>JAYWHB010000636.1:0-2516 GCA_043777915.1 Deinococcales bacterium | reverse complement strand
TTCATAGGTTTGGTAGTTTTGTAAATCTAAGCGACTGCGAAAAGTAAAAGCCAAAGGTGTTGTTCCCGAAAAAGTAGCTTGTAATTCGATGCTGCTTGGAGGCGGTTTGTTGGGCTGCGGATTGTACGGCGCGTAATCAAAACTATTGGTAAAGCGAATATCCAAACCCGTAAAAAATGGACGGTCAAATTCGCTGCTGGCAAAGGTATAGCGCACCCCAAGACTTCCGCTTAACTTGCTCGAGGTCGTACCAATCGGTGGGGTGTAGGTCTGATTAAAACTGAGCGCTACAGGATTTTCTGGATTGCCCAAAATCAGGCTCGAGTTCAAAGCAATACTTTTGATGCTGGCATCGTTTAGGCTTTGCAGCAAATTGAGACTGACGGTAAAAGCACGGTTAGCACTGTTAAAACCAACTCCTAAATTTAAGTCCTGAAATGTCCCCACGGGGTTACTGAGGTTTGGGAAAGTGTAGCCAAACGCCAAACTAAAACTGGTACGGCTTGAGCCAGAAGAAGCTAAACGCAGACTGTACGCCACAGGTTTAGCGGTTTCAAAATCGTATTGACCAGTCAAGGATAAATTGACTGATTTAGGACTAAGGCTTAAGGTTGCACTAAAAGGCTCGAATAAACCGTCGAAAGTAGTGATGTTGCGAAAATTAACAGTAAAGCCGTACTGCTGGGTAGCGGTTAAACTCAGCCAAGGCAACGGGCGCAAGCCTAGGTTCGCCCCCAAACTGCCATTTCCAGCCCGATTAGAACTAAAGCTCTGGTCTATGGCAAAAGGAGTTTCGCCCCTCGAGACGTTATAGCGGCTGTTTAGCCCCAATTCAAACCAAGTACCAATACTTTGTTGTAGTCCAAGATTGGCATTAAAGATAATGTTGCGTTCATACTCGCCATCAAAGACCAACGGGGCATTCACAGGGTCGCTGCTGTTGCGGCTGCTGTAGTAGCGCCCTGCAAAATCTGTGCCGCCACTTAGTTTAGCCCCAGTCCAAAGCGGCTGCTCGAGTGCCACAGCCACAGCAAAGGCAAAACGAAAAGCCGCAATGTTGGTTTGTTTATTTGTACTGTCTGGGTTGATGCTGAAAGTCGCGCTGGGATTTAATGGGTTGACTGGGGTGCTTAAAAACCCCACGCTCCAATTCCAACTCGAGATTTGAAAACCCCCAAGTTTTGGTAACAAAGGCTTACCGGGCGTAAACTGCAACTCAAAGATAAAAGGCTGACGAATTTCTTTTTGAGACTCTAAATCGCTTCGGGTCGCATTGGCAGTTAAGGACAAATCAAAAAGCGGTTCACGGAAGGCTTGGGAGTTTATATCAAAACGCGCTGCTGACCATTTTAAGGCAAAATCCAAACGGGTTTGCTGATTGCCCCCATTTGGCAAAGCCCCGCGCAATTCGGTGCTTGCCCCTGAATCGGCTCGAGTCAGACTAGCGTTTAGCAGCAAGTCCGCCCATCGGTCTTCGGGTTCACGTCCACCGATTGGAATTCGCATTTCCTCGAGCGCAAAACGATACGCCAGTTGTAATTCTGTACCCGACTGCGGTGGAAGCAACAAAAAGGCGGCTCTGGCTTTATTTGAGTACCCAAATAAATTGACAAAATTAACATCAAAACCAATACCAAAAGCTGGGGTTCGAGCCGCATAATAACGCAGTAACCAGTACCCAAAACCATTTTCGCCAATCGTAAACGGTAAATCCAAACCGACGGTTGGGCGGGTTGTGGTCTGACCTAAATTTAACTCGAGTTTCGGGTAACGTGAAGGCTCAGACAAAAAGACCACCACGATGGGTAAGTACATAATCGGCGCACCTGCCAATAAAATCGTCACATCTCGAGCCACCAAGCGGTCTCCGGGGTAAAGCGTAATTTCACCCGCCTTAAAACCATAGGCATCTTGTGTTGTGCCACATCTCGAGCAGGGCGAAAAATAACCATCTTGGACACTGACTTGCCCAGGTAGACGTTCACAATTTACGCCCTCAACATCTATTTCGGTGGTTGAAATAAAAACATCGGCGGCACTCAAGCCCTCTGACTCGAGGTCAACTTCAAAATCTCGTCCAGCGATGGTGTCGGATTTGCCTTGGAAAATCCCTTCGCCCACAATTCGCAGTTTTCGGGTGGTTTTGTTGTACTCAATTCGGTCTGCCGTGATTTCGTCGTCATCTATTTTGATAATCGCGGGGTCGCCAACAATCACAATGTACTCTTCGCTTGTACCGCTTGGTGTGGTTACACTTGGGCGCAATTCGACTTTGGTGGCTTGAATTATCGTGATTTTACGGGCTTGTGCAGTCGCCGCCAAGCAAAAAATCAACAACACGAGAAAGAATTTCAAATAGCCTTCCGAATCTCGAGATTTTTTAAGTCAAGTACCGCATCAATGGCGATTAAAAAATCCAAGCCAAGAATGCCATCAATTTCAACCCCATATTTCATAAAGCTCAGTTGAGCTTTGAATTTGGATACCTTAAATTCGCCACACCAAATCGCATCAAA
>JAYWHB010000635.1:0-6979 GCA_043777915.1 Deinococcales bacterium | reverse complement strand
TCTTGGTGTACTGGATTGGCTTCGGGTCAATGCGCTCGAGTACAACTACGAAATTAAAAGTGATAATGGACGCGATGCCTTTGTGGAACTGATTCGTGAACTAAGTAAAATCGAAAAAGTTGTGGTTCTGATAGACGAGTACGACAAACCAATTACCGATTACCTGCTTGAACCCGAGGCTCGGAGTGTGCAACAAAAAGCCTTGAAAAACCTTTATGGTGCGTTAAAGTCTTTGGATTCACATTTGCACTTGGTCTTGATGACAGGGGTTTCTAAAATTGGCAAACTAAGCCTATTCTCTGACCTGAATAATCTACGTGACATTAGCCTCGAGCCAGAATTCGCCACATTATTTGGCTACACCAAAGCAGAAATCAAAATTGCTTTTCCAGATTACTTAAATACTATTTCGCAAAACTTAAACATTGCCTTACCCGAACTTTGGGAATCTATGCAGCGTTGGTACAATGGATACTCGTGGGATGCCATCGAAAAAGTCTACTGTCCGTTTAGTTTCTTATTATTTTTGGTGCAAAAAGAATTTAAGTCCTACTGGTATGAAACTGGCACACCAACCTTTCTGCTCGAGATTGTGCGAAATGCCAAATTTAATCCATTGCATTTTGAATCCGTTTTACTTGATGAACTGACCATTTCCACAACAAATATTGAAAACCTCGAAGCCTCAAGTCTAATGTTTCAAACAGGCTATTTAACCCTGAAGAATAAGCAAATTTCTATATTAGGAACGCGTTATGAACTGACCTATCCGAACGAAGAAGTTCGCATGGCATTTTCTAAAGGATTACTTTTGGAGTACAGCAAAGGCTCAGTGGCATTTATTGGTAGTTTTAGTCTCGAGTTACAAGATGCACTGCTGCTACTGGATTGGACAAAGTTTTTTGATGTAGCAAACAGGGTTTTTGCTGGTATTCCGTATGAAATTTTCCCAAAGCGCGAATCGTATGTGCATAGTTTAATGCACTTAATGCTCATTAGCACAGGTTTTCAAACTCAAAGCCAAGTGCAAACCAGCCAAGGACGAATGGATACCCTAACCACAACCTTCGAGTACAACTTGATTTTTGAGTTTAAGGTATCAGGTACTGCCAGCCAAGCCCTCGAGCAAATAGATGAAAATCGTTACGCTGATGGTCTCAAAAAACCTATCATCAAGGTCGGTGTGTTATTTGACCTTGAGCAGAAACAAATTTCTGATTGGGCAATTTCTACAACACCACTGCTGCTCACAAGACCGCACTGATTCGCGCCCCTAGCATCTCGAGGGCGGGTTGGTTCATGCCGCCATGCGGAATAATCACATCGGCGTAGCGTTTGGTTGGTTCAATAAATTGCAAATGGCTTGGGCGAACAAGCTCGAGGTACTGGTGAATCACGCTTTCGGGGGTGCGTCCGCGTTCACGTACATCACGCTCGAGACGGCGAATAAAACGCACATCGGGGTCGGCATCCACAAAAATTTTTAGGTCAAAAAGGGAACGCAATTCAGGGTCATACAATGCCAGAATCCCTTCAACCACAATAATTGGTGCAGGCAGAATGGCAATTGTGCTGCTGGCTCTGGTGTCATGGGTAAAATCATAGATTGGACTGTAAATTGGCTCGCCATCTCGTAAACGCCGTAGTTGCTCGAGCATTAACGCCCAGTCAAAAGCATCAGGGTGATCATAATTTATTTCTCGGCGCTGCTCACGCGGGAGTTCTCTTTGGTCACGGTAATAGCTGTCTTGGGCAAGGATTGCCACGCTGCCAACCCCAGCCACCTCGAGAACCCGTTCAGTCACCGTGGTCTTACCACTGCCTGTACCTCCAGCGACTCCGATTATAAATGAGGGTTTAATGGCGGTTGTGGTCATGTTCATGGGTAAAACGTATCATGAATTTGAGACCGAAACTCGAGTCGTTTTTGGTAAGACGCTAGGATAAATTGTGCGACCAGACTTTTCCATGACCAAATCAGCGTAATTTTACGACAAATGCTAAATTATGAATTGGTGATCAATGGTCTTGACCACGCTTGGCAAAAAGAATTTGGTTGTCACTGTGCGCGTTGTCAAGACAATGGGCGCACTGCCAATACCTCGGTTTCGATTTTGGGATGGCAACAACAGCAACTCGAGCAGCACATTTTGGTGGATGCAGGTGGTGGGGTCTGCGAGAGTTTACTGGGCAACCCCGATTTAGTACGGCAACCGCGTTTAGATGCAGTGCTTCTGACCCACTGGCATCCAGACCATGTAGCAGATTTGAACCGAATTGTGGTTGGTTTTGGGCGCTCGAGTTGGCGCGAACGCCAGACAGCAAACCGCCCGTATTTGTGGATGCGTGAAGGCAGCCACATGTGGTTAGAGCGGCAACAACCCAATGTCTTAAGGCAAGTCAGCCTGATTTCTTCGCTTGAATACTTCCCACCCGGTCATCTGCTCGAGCCGATTGAAACACTCGGACAGGATTTATTGGTCACACCCGTAACCATTGCCCACTCGAGCGCCGATTTATTTCCACCTTTTGGTGAAGAGCGCTTAGCCACCTGTGCTGGTTTTATTGTCCAGACAAATAACTTTAGAACGGCGCTACTCTGGGATTTAGATGCCACCAATCTATGGTTAGAAAATCCCAACAGCACCCAACAAGCCGCCTTTGATGCGATAGCGGGTTGTGATTTACTACTGATTGACTGTAACACTTGGGCATACCATCAACATGCTAATGGCGAACCAACCAGCCATGTTTCGTTTTCTTTAGTGCAGCGTTTTGCTAAAGCCTTAAAACCCAAGCGCACAGTCTTAATGCACATCAGTGGTCATGAGGATGCGATAGGTGATGGTTTTGGTTGGACAAATGAGATTTGGCAATTCGAGGCGACGAAGGCGTGGCAAACCGCAGGTTTAGGCGGTGAAGTGATTGTGCCGCAGATTGGTCAGCGTTTTGCACTCCAAGGTTCGGATGTAGCACTCCAAGGTTCGGATGTTGCACTCGAGGTAGCGCATTAAGTTTTGTCAGGGTTTTGTGATTGACAAACCCTTGATACTCGGTTCGTAGATTGCGCCCTATGGAAAGCACGTTGTCCAGTTCTACCAAGCAAAAACGTACACCTTGGAAACCACGTCCAGATTGGCTCGAGATGCTGATTTTGCTTGTTCCTGCGGTGCTGCTTTTAACAGCCTTTGTGATTTTACCAACCATCGAAGCCTTTGTGATGTCGTTTCAGCGCGAGGGTTTACTAGGACGCAACCGTGTTTTTGCTGGCTTTGAGAATTACCTTGAAGTTTTTTCGCGCCCCGAGAATCTACAAAGTGCTTGGCAAAGCCTCTACTTTGCACTAATTGTTGCGCCACTCGAGATTGTGCTGGCGTTTGCGGCAGCCCTTCTGATTTCGCGTCCATTTGTTGGTGTAGCCATTTACCGCACATTATTTTTTCTGACCACGGCTGTTCCGACGGGTGTTGCCGCAATCGCGTGGAGTTGGTTCTTAAATCCGCAAACGGGTTGGGCAAATTGGATTCTCGTTTCACTTGGTTTAGAGCCTAAGCAGTGGTTACTTGATAGCAGTACGGCGCTTCCGACCCTAGCCGTGATTACGGCATGGGCTGGGGTTGGTTTTGCCGCGATTTTATTAACGGCTGGTCTGCAACAAATTCCCGAAGACTTGTACGAAGCCTCACGGATAGATGGTGCAAATGGGATTCAGCAATTTTGGAACATCACCATTCCACTGATTTCGCCTACGCTATTTTTGGTCACACTGCTGGTTTTTTTACGCTCTCTGACTACTTTTGGTCAGATTCATTTGCTGACCCAAGGTGGTCCAGCCGACTCAACGATGGTCTTTATTTACCGTATTTACCAAGATGCCTTTTTTAACTTCAGGCAGACTTATGCCGCCGCCCAAAGTGTGATTTTATTTTTGGTGCTGCTGATTCTGGCATTGCTTCAATTTAGGTTCATTGGGCGCAAGGTGCATTATGAATAAAATCCTGTCTCGAGTCTTATTTTACATCGGCATCAGTTTGTATGCAGCACTCTTGGTCTTGCCGCTTTTGACCATGCTTTCGGTCAGTTTTCGTTCGGACGGGGACGTTTACAACCCCAGTTTTTTCCCGCCCAATCCAACTTTAGAGCCGTACCAGATTGCCCTCGAGAAATTCCCTGTGTTGCGTTTTTTGGGCAATAGTTTCTTGGTCTCGAGCCTTGTAACCCTTGGGGTGATGCTGATTTCAAGTTGTACGGGTTATGCACTGGCACGAATTTCTTCGCCTGTCAGCAATTTTATTTTTGCGGTGGTGATTGGTTTACTGCTCGTGCCGGGTGAAGTTACGTTTTTACCGCTTTACATCATGATTAACCGCCTTGGTTGGATAGATTCCTATCTTGCACTGACTTTGCCATTTATTGCCAGTCCGATTGGAATTTTTTTGATGCGCCAATTTTTTAAGAGCCTACCCCAAGAACTTTTTGATGCCGCTCGGATGGATGGGGCTGGACACCTACGGATGCTCTGGCACATTGCCATGCCGTTAGCAACTCCCGCCCTTGGCGCACTGGCTGCCTTAACTTTTCTTGGCACTTGGAATATGTACCTTTATCCGCTTGTGGTCACAAATTCCGAGGAATTACGCACCGCTCAAATTGCTTTGCGTTTTATTAGCGCCGACGAAGCGGTGCGCTATAACATTGTGGCTGCCGCCGCCGTGATTATTTTACTGCCCACTTTAATTGCTTTCTTATTTGCTCAACGCGCTTTTGTTCGCGGTATTGCGATGGGCAGCTTAAAAGGGTGAGTGGTTGCTGGTCTTAGCTATACTTCTCGAGAATAAAATTTTTTTACTTGAACCACCCAACAACAATTAACTTATTCGACCATGAATGGTTTCACGGAGGAACGTATGAAAAAACGGTTTTTGGCTCTTGGTTTGGCAGTGTTAAGCGCAGCAACACTGACTCTGGCACAAGGTGGACGCACCACCGTCACCTTCTGGTACGCACTTGGCGGCAGCATCGGCGAACAAATCGAACTCTTGGTCAAAAACTACAACAGTAGCCAAGACAAAGTAACCATCAAAGCCGAATTTAGCGGTAATTACGACGATACGCTGAACAAAATGCGGGCTGCCCTGCAAGCTGGTAAGGGCTACCCTAACGTGGTACAGGTCTACGATATTGGCACACGCTTTATGGTGGATTCTGGGGCAGTTGTGGCGCTCGAGGACATGGCAAAAAAAGAAAACTTTGACATCTCTAAATTGGTTTCACAACCACGCAATTATTACACGGTAGACGGCAAAATGTACAGCTTGCCGTTTAACTCGAGTAACCCACTTCTTTACTTTAATGCCAGCGCCCTGAGCAGCAGCAAAGTCGAACAACGCCCATTTTATAACCTCGCGCAACTCGAGGACACGATTAAGCGCTTAACAGTTAAAGATGCAAGCGGTAAAACCAGCCGTTACGGCATTACTTGGCATGCCGATTCTTGGTTTGTTGAACAATTTGGCTACAACAGTGGTCAAGCCTACTGTAACTTTGAGAACGGACGCAAAGCCCGCGCCACCGAAACCACCTTCAACAACCCAGCCGCCGTTGCCTTCTTAGAGATGATGGGACGTTTGGTGTCTGGTGGATTTGCTGCCCCAGTCGGACGTGACGGCACTGCCAGCTTAAACACTTTTGTCAACGGACAAGCCGCTATTTACGTTTCCTCTACCGCCAATTTGTTTGGTGCAACCCGGGCTGTTGGTGGAAAATTCCCAATCCGTACATCTTTTTACCCGTTCCTCAAAGAACGCAATGGTGTCGCTATTGGCGGCGCAAGCCTCTGGATGCTCAAGGGTTTTACTGAGACCGAACAAGACGGCGCATTTAGCTTCATCAAATGGATGCTCGAGCCAACCACCCAAGGACGCTGGCACTTAAACACAGGTTACTTTCCAGTCATTCAAGGTGTAACCAAAACACCATTGGTTCAAACCGGACACAGCAAAAACCAAAATTTCATCACTGCCATTCGTCAACTCGAGACCAGCAAAGTCAACACCACCAGCGCTGGTTGCTTGATGGGACAATTCACCGAGATTCGTACCTATGTGGTCAGTGCGTGGGAAGAAGTCCTCAAAGGCAAACCCGCTAAACAAGCCTTGGATGAAGCGAAAGTTAAATCCGATGCTGCACTGCAACGCTACAACGCGACTGTGGCTCGTTAAAGCCCTAGTCTCTGATACATTGCAAAAACAATCACCCCGCTCTGGTTTGAGCGGGGTTTTTTATTGCCAAAGCCATTTGGATATTCTCGAGAATGCTGTTCAACACAACAATTAGCCAACTCTTATCGAACTCCCCCGAACGACTTGCCCGCAAAAACCCCTCGAGTCTCTCGAGGGGCGTAGGAGGGAGGAAGTACCCGAGTGGTTAAATTAGCGTCCAACACCTGCGGCGACATTCAGTGGTTTCTCGAGTTTCAACCAGATAAACTCGTTTGGGTCTTTGACTTCTGCGCCGCGTCCGCCTTTGGCATCAAAGTTATTATCGTTGGCAACCAGAATTGTGCTGCTGTTGAGGACAATTACATTTTCTATGGTTACAAATGGGAAGGCAAAAACACCATTAACGGTGCTTGGCGCAAGTTTATTGGCATCTGAGATGTTCATTAAATCTGCCACCAATTCTTTTTGGGCTGCGCCAGTTGCGTCTTTTTTGCTCAGGTCAATTTTATAGATGCGTTTGAATTTTGCAGTTGCGCCAGAGCCGTTGTCACGCTCAATCACCAAGTATTCGTTGTCGTTAATCACAGCAAAGTCACCGATGGCATGTGTGGTTTCTTCCATTTTGTAATAGGCGGCAATGCCAACAAATTTCTTGGTTGCCATGTCAAATTCGTTAATTCGTAACATCCCAGCCGTGTCGGTCGAAACACTGCCCTCGAGCAAGCCGTAAATTTTTGATTTGCTTGGATTGGTGGTCA
>JAYWHB010000634.1:0-2524 GCA_043777915.1 Deinococcales bacterium | reverse complement strand
GGATTATGTGCTGGGTTTGGATGACACCCAAGCGTCTGCCGCTTGGATTCATAAACGTGCCAATAAAGCCTTATTACTGGCAACCCAAACAAACGACTCAGAAGGTATTGCCGAAGCGCATTTGGCACTCACCAATGCCTTTATTCGTGAATATCAGTACACTAAAGCCCAAGCGCATTTGGATCAAGCCTCAAGCATTTTACAAGAACTCCATTCAGCCCACGGTCTGGTACGAACCTTAATCCTGAAAGCCAGTATCTGTAACGAAATGGGTGGTAATACCGAAGCCCTATGGTATCTTCAAGATGCACTGGATATGCTGGCACGTTCACCCGATGCGATCCTCCAAGCTCGAGTTTGGCATGTGTTGGGGATTGTCTATGCCGATTTAGACGAAACCAATGTGGCTAAGCAGCACTATCAGCGTTCCTTGGCTATCGGACAAGCTGTGCAACCCGTGGCTCGAACCTGTGCCACCTTAAATAACATTGGTTTGTTACTGATGAACCAAGGTGATCCAGTCCTACAAGCCGATGCGCTGTTATCTAAGCAGTATTTACTTGAAGCCAGAGCGTTTTTTGAACGCAGTTTGGCACTGGCAACAACCATTAAGTCTTTGAATCTCGAGGTCATTACTCGGCAGAACTTAGCCATTACTGTGGCATTGTTGGGCGATTTTGAAGTTGGACTTTCGATGTTGCAAAAAGCCTTATCTGCCGCTCAAAAGCAACGCAGTCCGCATAACATCGCCATGATAAAGGCTGATATTGGAAGATTGTATTTAGATTCCGCCCAAGGTCAATTGGCATTAGCATTTTTTTTAACAGCCCTAAAGAACTTAGAAGAACTGGGTGAACGCACAGAAATGATGCGGGTTCATTTGGATTTAAGTCGAGTATATGAAGTGCTGCACAAGTATAAACTGGCATTAAAACACTTTAAGTTACATCATGAACTCAGTAACCAAGTCCGCTCCGAAGCCGCCACCCAATATGCCCAAACCATGCAATCTCAACTCGAGTTAGAACGCGAACGCGCCAGAGCCTTAGAACTCGAGCGACAAAACGCATCCTTGGCAATCGAATCGCGCTTGGATGCCCTGACCCAAATTGCCAATCGGCGGGCGCTCGAGGAAGACTTAGAACGCCTATGGTCTGAATCAAAACAGTCGGGTTTACCTTTAACCGTGGTGGTTGCCGACATAGACCATTTTAAGTTGGTCAACGACCAATTTTCGCATTCAGTTGGCGATTTGGTCTTACAACAATGCGCTTTGCTGCTTCGGCGGCAAGTGCGGCATTTGGATGTTCTAGCGCGTTTTGGCGGCGAAGAATTTGTTTTATTACTGCCCAATGTAGACGAAATTAGCGCCTACCGATTTGCTGAGCGTTGCCGAAAAGTCATTGCCCAACACAATTGGCAATTACTCGAGCCAAATTTAGCTGTGACCATGAGTTTGGGATTTGCCAGTGCCAATAATGCAAGTTCGGCACAAGCCTTATTTCGTTTAGCCGATGATGCACTTTTTAAGGCAAAAAAAGCTGGGCGCAACCGTGTACGCCCAATGGTGAAAATAACTAAAACGAAGTCGGAAAGAAATGGTACTGACCCAAGCTAATTCGTACCTGTTTTGCGTCAGTACCATTTTGTTGAAATTCTAAACTTAATCGAATTGGTTTTGCAGACTTAAATCATCGAGAATTTCGATGCGACTCCCCAGCTTATGCCCCACTTTTCCCTGCCTAAATTTTATACGCCGCATCCCCACTCGAGCATTTTACTAAAGCCCTTGCCATTCCAAGTGTATATGGTTACGCCGTATCCTTCGTGTACAAGGTCGTCCACAAAAACTTCCATCTTCCCGTCGCCGTTAATGTCGGCAATGGCACTAATAAATTGGGTCATAACTTGCGGTTGACCGACTGTACCATCAAAAACCTTGGTGACAATTCGTTCGCTCAAACTAAAGGTTTGGACTTTACCCGCCACCACTTTACGCACTTGCACCAGCGAATACTCGCCGATTTCTTGTCCGTAACTGCCATTTAAGCGGTTCTGAGCGTCAAAACTCAAGCGTGGATTTTGGGCAACCAGTAAAACTTCGTTTACTTTATCGCCGTCTAAATCGGTTTGGATGACTTGGCTTAAAATAACGGGCTTACTGATTTTTCGCTGTTTAAGTTCATCTGCCATAACTTTTTGATAGGCAGTATTGGTGTTTGGGATGGTTGTGATGGCTCGAGGCACTGGATTCCAAGCTGCATCTATTGCATAAGTTGGCAAGTACGGCATCTTAACTGGGGTGCTGATACCCGTTGTTCGCACCCAATCACAAATACTACCCGTTTCGATTTTCCCGCCAGCCATGGCTTTGCCAATTGTGCCAGTATTATTTATTAAAACTGTTTTTAAGCCAGCTTTAATATAGGCTTGGCTGCCAGCACTGAGGCTTTCGCCTTTCGCCCATTTATTACCCTCGAGCGCCCCAATAATCACTGTTTCGTCCATGTCTAGTCGTAGCAGC
>JAYWHB010000633.1:0-7002 GCA_043777915.1 Deinococcales bacterium | reverse complement strand
CGCTCGAGAAGCCAAGGTCGTACTCGCCGACACTCTGGAATTCATAACCCATTTGATCAAAAGTGATTAAGTGCGGGTCGCCCCAAGAAACACCAGGATTGGCGGCAACGGCTGGTGGTGTGGTGGTCGTGCTGATGTCCCGACCTGCTTCATCGCCATTGCGAATTGCCATTTTTGAACCTGTTTCAAAAGCACCAATAAAGGTTTCTGTGCCGTCATTATAGGCATAGACTCGAATTTTTACGGATTTATCGGCTGGCAAAGAATTGGCGGGAATATCAAAGGTACGCGCCGTTCCAGCCAAATCTCCAGAGCGCCAAGCCAAGCCACTACTGCCCTCGAGCCAAGTGGCGACCACCACAAAACGGTCTGGGTTACTGACACTTGCCCAAGCCACAGGTAAAATCGCACTGCTCGAGGTGTTCAGACCAGCATTTGGCGCAATCATGACTGGTTGGGCTGGCAGGGTGTCGCGGGAGTAAACCAAGCAATCAACATCGGCGGTCAGGATTTCGATATTGGCACCAACTGCCACACTGCTGGGTAAGTTCCCTTGAAAAATACTGCCTGTAAATGGAATGTTTGTGCCGTTGACTCGAACTGTTGCACCACTCAGGGCAGCAGAGGCTCGAGTCAAACTAACATTTTGGCTCTGCATACCCATCTCTGTGCCTTTGACCAAGTAGCGGCTACAAACGACAGGGCGAGCCGGTGATTCTGGGCTGGGTGTGCCTTCTGTTGCGCCACCAATCGCCCGAACTGTAAATTTGGCAAGATTTGCCAGACTGACATTGCTGACCAAAAATTGTAAACGACGTAGCGTACCAGCCGCTTGCACTGTGACTCGAGAAGCCGCCGCAACAGGTTCAACATTGACTTTTTTGCCATCTTGATAAACATTGTAGCCAGTCACCCTTGCATCATCCACAGCATCCCAAATCACGGTTACGTTTTTATCGTCGGGGATGGTCAGGATATTTTGTGGGGCTGCAATGGGAATAACCGGAGTGGTTGGATTACAACTCGCCAGTAATCCAGTCAAAATAACCACGCTCGAACCGAGAATCAGATTTGCCTTTTTCATATTGTCTCCTTTAAGCGAACCGTTTCGCTGATGGATATAATTTAGCCCCACCCCTCTGAAAGCCCCCTGAAACAAACAAAGCTGTGAAAGACAATAAAAAACCACTCGAGTAATTCCCCGAGTGGTTGGCAAAAAAGAACTTAAGGAGCGCCAATCGCATTGGCTGCGTTCAGTAAACCCGCCCCGCATTTCTCGAGCGGGATGCACTCGAGGTTGGTGCGGCTTGCACCAGCGATAATTTTATTTTTAATCTCAAGCGGTGTAGCGCTTGGGTTGATGGCTTTAAGCATGGCTGCCACCCCACTGACCCAAGGCGCGGCAAACGAAGTCCCTTCAAAAGTGCGGTAGCCAAAACCATCTGCACCACTCGGGTCAAAACTAGCGCTCTGGGTTTCGCCCGGAGCAACCAGACTGACCCATGCGCCCGGAACACTAAAACTCGAGGCTTTGTACTTGCCGCTAGGGTCGTAACGCACACTGCCAACTGCAATAATCGGTAACTCGAGACTGTAGGCAGCCGGATAATTGGGGACTGTACCACGATTTCCAGCCGAGGCGACCAGTACGATATTGGCATCAGTCACGGCTTTTACAACTTGTTTAACAATACTTGAGGGTTGTTGCGTACTTAAGGACAGGTTAATCACATCGGGTAGCTGGCTAATCGCGTAACAAAGTCCTTTTATGACCTCAATGCCTTTACATTGGAGCGCTTCGTTGCAGACTTTGACAGGGAGAATTTTAGCGCCATCTGCGCCATTTGGACCACTTTGGTTGTTATTTCTGGCGGGCAGCACCCCGACTTGCCAAAATTGCGTAAAGTTCGTGCCGCTTTCCGAATCCCGAGCGGCGATGATTGCCGCCACTGCTGTTCCATGCCCAACTCGAATGCCGCTTGCATTCTTGGCATTGTCGGCGGTGTCAGACTCGATTGGGGTGGCAAGGTTGACACGTTCATTAGTGAAATTGCGTCCAGCCAATAAATTTGTATCGAGCAAATTAAATAAATTCCTGAAATCGTAATGTTCAGAAACCCCAGTGTCCAACACCGCAACTCGAGGGGAACGGTTTTGCATATTTGGCAGGAGGGTTTTCCAGTGCGCGTAAGCGCGGTCTAGCTCGAGGGCAGTGAATTCGTTTTTATGTTCTATGGTTGGTCCTGAATCGGAGTAGGCTTGCCCTGTGTCAATGCCATGGGGATTTGCCTCGAGAACATCGGGTAAGTCGCTGGCGGTATCAACGGCTCGAGAAGTGCTGCCTTGTTGTTCGAGAACGGCTAAGGTTCTGCTACAAATCCCCGTGGTTGTGGTGTCGGCTGGCTTGAAGTCTTTTAGGGTCATGCCTCCACGTTGGGCAATTTGGGTGGCTTTGTTTAAGTCTGGATTTTCCTTAAAAACGACCAAGGTTTGGTCTGCAAAATAGTTATCTGGACTTGCAAGAATGTTGAGGTCTTTGCTGGTTGCAAAAGACTGAGCAGAATTGGTTACGGTGACAAGGTAAGAACCTGCTTGCACATTTGGTGCTTTGACTTTTAATTCTGTGTTTTGAAATGAATCAATATTGACTGTTTGACTGCCAATTTTAACAACAGAATTGCTCGAGAAACCTGCGCCTGTGATAATAATTTCTGAAAATGGCGCAACAAATCGGGGTCGTACTTTCTGAATATCGAGTGTGATCGGTGGCGGGGTAGGATTGCAAGCAACACAAACTGCTAAAGTGCTGAGAAAAAGTAAAAAGCGTTTCATGGTTTCACTCCTTATTGGGATAAGTAATTGTTGATTTCTGTATGGTATGCCGAAAAAGATTCATTTGAGGCAAATGGTTTGATTTGCTCGAGCCAGACGGTAGAATCTGCATTAAGAACTTGACTGACCTCGAGTAAGTTAAGCAGTGCAAGCAGTTGATTTTCTGAATCGTGAAGGAAATTGGCTTTTTCTAGGGCAAGTTGGTAGTGGTTTTTAGCGAGGTTGTAATCTGCAAGATAAAAATTTGTCACCCCAATGTTCAAATAAGCTCGAGCTTCAGCCCAAGGGTCATGCAAGAGTTGGCTAAGACGTAAAGCCTCGTTATAGGCTATGAGGGCGTTATCGTAGGTCTTATGTTTAGTATAAAACCTTCCAAGATTATTTTGTGTTTTTGTGATTCCAACTTCGTCTCCAAGTTTGATTGATAGCTCCAGGCAGGACTTGTGTGTGTTTTCAGCCCGAGAGTCATTCATCTGGGTGTAGGTTGTGGCTAAATTACTCAAAGCCTTTGCCGTTTGCACATCGTCCTCGAGCGCTTGGCGAATGCTTAGGCTGGCTTCAAAGGCTGTGGCAGCTTGTGTATAGTTCTTCTTGAGTCGGTAAATCGTACCTTGGATGTTCAGTGCATCTGACCGAGCCAATTGCGCCGCGCTGTAACTTAATCCCTCAAGCGCCGTAAATGCCTGAGTCACCAAAACCTGCGCCTCTTCGAGTCGGTGCATTTTTAGCGCCAGTAAGTTCGCTTTGGCTAACCAAGCTCCACTGCGTAACACTGGGTCGGTCACACTCCCCTCGAGAATAGCTACTTTGCTCAGTGTCTCGAGTGCCGCCTCGTGCCGTCCGTAGCGCTCAAGAGCTGAGGCGCGTTCGGTCAGGGCTTGCAGCCGCTCATTGGCGTTACGGCTGTTTTTATCGGCATGGAGAAACCATTCTAGGGCGGCTGGTAAATCGCCTCGGATACTGTGTTGTTTGCCAGTCTCGAGGAAACTAAGTAACATTTTGGGCGTGTCGCTTTCTTCCCAAGCGTTTACCGATGCCAGCGCATGAATACCAGCTTGGTTGGGTTTTAAGACTCGAGCCGCCCGCAGGTGCAGAATCTGTTTTCGGGCAGGGCGGATATGTTCTAAAATCACTTCGCGGATGAGGTCATGCTTAAAATGTGTGCCGTCGGTTTCCAAATGCAGCACATCGGCATTGGCAAGTTGGTCAAGGTCTTCTTTAATTTCTTCTAGGCTGCGCCCCGAAACAGTTCTGAGCATCGCTAAAGTGCTGCCGTCACCAAGCAGGGCTGCCACCTCGAGCAGTTGCTGGGCAGTTTCGGGCAGGTGGGCGAGGCGGCTTTTTACCAAGTCTTGCCATTGGCTATTATCCGAATTGCTTTTTAGTAACTCGAGTAAGAAAAATGGGTTTCCGCCGCTTTTTTTATGCAGTTGCAGCGAGTCGGTTTGTCGTCCTAGGGTTTGCACCAGTTGACTGACGGCAGCAGGGCTGATGCCACCGACCTCAATTTTAATGCCCAGTTGTTCTCGAGTAATCAGTTCAAAAACACTTTTGAGGTCGCTGCGTGGTTGTTCGGTATCGCGCAGGGTTGCCAGTACCAATAAGCCTTGCGGTGACGGATTGTGTACCAAATGCAGCAGTAGTTCTACGGAAGTTTTATCTGCCCATTGTAAGTCGTCGAGCAGCAATACAGTCGGGCGTTCTGGGTGGCAAAACAGGGCAGTAATCGCGGCGAATAAATGTTCTTTGCTAGGTTCGATTTGGGTAGCACTAATCGTATCGGGTAAAAATGCCGCCAATGCCTGTTGCCAAAGTCGGTTAAAATGACCAATTGGTTGTTGACTTAAAGCCTGCCGCACGGCTTTTTCAAAAACCCCAAGAGAAACACCAGTTGGCGAGGCTACCCCACTTAAGACAAACAAATCTTGACCACGAATGGCTTCTTTAGCTAAACGGGTTTTGCCAACCCCCGGTTCGCCCGACAACACCACCAACCGCGCCAATTTGCTTTTGGCACGCTTTAGTTCGCTGTCTATTTGTTGTAATTCGAGTTCACGTCCAAAAAGTGGCACTTGTGTTTCCTCCAAACCCAAGGAGAGCGAAATGGTCGGATTCTGACTGCGAAATTCGTCATGCAGCGCGGCTTGACAGGCTATGGGGTTTTCTCGAGCGAGGCTCAGGGCAGCTTTTGTGGGGTTGCTTGGGCTTAACTCGAGTTCGTCTTGTAAGCGCTTCTCGAGTCTTAGATAAGCAGTCTGGGCTTTGATTTCGCGTCCAACTGCGCCAGCGCACAAAATCAATAAGCGGGTCGCATCTTCGCGGGGTGGTAAATGGGTGGCTTGGGTGATTTCGAGGTGTTGCAAAGCATTCTCGAAGTCTTTTTGCTGCAAATAATGCCGTGCTAATCGCCAGTTCAGTTCGGCGTGGGTTTCCTCGAGTTGTTCGCGCTTTCCCAAGAACCATTCTTCAAATTCAGCCCCAAAACCTTCAATCCATTCAGGTAGACGTACCCCCTCGAGAAATACTTCACGGCGAAGCTCGAGCGCTTGCTGCCAAATTTCGTGGTCTTGGGATTCGAGGGCTTTGGTAAAAACATGGACATCGCAGTAAAAACCAGCTTGTAAAAAAAGCGTTTCGTTGTCGCCCATTAAGTGTTTTTTGATCGCGTCGCGGATTGTGACTCGAGCCGCCGAAACACTGTTTAAGGGGTCTGAGGCATTTGACCAGAGCAATTGTGCCAAATCGCGGCGTGATGCCCTGCCTTCGAGTGCCAAGTACGCCAGCACCAGCATTGGTTTTAAGCCAAGTTTGATGACCCGCCGATTGAACTCGAGACGAGGTGAGCCAAGCAAGTGCAGTGCAAGGGTCATGTTTAACCATTCTACCCATTGGTGGGGAATTTGCGTCCATGGGATAATTTACAAATTCAAGTCTGAAAGCGCCCTGAATAAATTTGTGGTGTTTATCACAATAGATTTTGTCTCGTTTGCTTTTTTTTTATGGTGGCGCGTATCATGGCTGCCTAACTATTCGTCTTTTCGTTCTTGGTTTTAATAATTTTTTTAGGAGATGTGAAACGTATGCCACCACTTGAAATCACCACAGATACGGTGATTGTCGGTGCGGGAATTTCTGGCTTGATTGCTGCTCATAAGCTGATTGAAGCTGGCGTGGATGTGGTTGTTCTCGAGGCTGCCCCGCGTGTCGGCGGTCGCTTGCTGACCAAAGTGCTACCAGATGGAACAGCTTTTGACCTTGGTGGGCAATGGCTCGGTCCAGAGATGTGGCGCGTCACTCGGCTGGTGCAAGAACTTGGTTTAGCCACTTTCGCCCAAAATGAAATCGGTCGAATGGATTTAAGCGCTCAACCGCTCTCGAGTATGGATAAACTGACTCAGGCAGAATGGGCATGGTTTACGGCTAAAATTGGTTGGCTGGTCGATCAGGTTAATGTCGAACGCCCCGCCGAAACGCCTAATGCTTCACAACTCGATGTGATGAGCGTTGAAGAATGGAAATGCCAGAATCTCGAGTCTGAGTACCTGCGCCATTTATTTGACCAACTGATTCGTACCGAGTACACCATCGAACCCAAGGATTTTTCGATGCTGTTTTTACTCTACAGTGTTCGCAGCGCTGGCGGTTTTGAGGATTTGATAGACCTTGATGGTGGCAATCACACCATGCGCTTGACCGAAGGAATGCAAGTCATTTGCACCAAACTTGCCGAAGAACTTGGCGATAAACTGCACCTGAATAGCCAAGCCTATGAACTCGAGCATTCAGATTCGGGTGTGCGGGTTATTTCAGAGGGCTTTAGTGTGACCGCCAAACATGCGATTGTCGCCATTCCACCCAACCAAGCCCAACGCATAGATTTTGACCCTGTGCTGCCACGCCGCCGAATGAAACTGATGCAGCGTCTCGAGATGGGCAGTGTGATTAAGTGCTTTGCGATTTATGATCGTCCGTTCTGGCGCACCCAAACCTTAAAAGCCGTAGACCCCGACAATCTGATTTTTGACCACGCCATGGATGCCTCGAGCCACGACGATAAACACCCAGCGCTGGTTGCCTTTATTGGCGGTGATGATGCCGTATTTTGGTCTGACCGTCCGGCTGGCACGCGCCGCCGCGCAGTGCTGGAAAACCTCGCCATGATTTACGGCG
>JAYWHB010000632.1:0-7013 GCA_043777915.1 Deinococcales bacterium | reverse complement strand
TAAAACCAACCAGTGCTACCCAATCAACCGGACGATCCAGTTCGATTGGTTCACCAAGAATAGACACAAGCACCCCCACGCTCGAGGCAAATAATGTGTTCTCGAGGTGGGGGCGCAGCCGCGCAACTAAGAAAGAAAGGATTCATGCTTACATTCTATCGTGAAATAACCCAAAAGGTTCTACCCTTTGCTGTGCTGCCTCATCCCCTGCTAGACTGCTACTGCTCGAGCTAAGGTTTGAGCAGTGGAGGAAAACCATGAGTGCATGGCAGTTAATAGCAGTGTTTTTTCTGGGCGGTCTGATTGCTTGGGTGGTTCAGTGGCTTCTCGATGTGGTCAAATGGAACGGTTCGCAACCCGCCCAAGGCATCACCAACGACGATTTACGTGATGAATTACTGACCAAGCAACGTGAAGTTCTCGAGTTACGCGCTCAACTCGAGCAGCATTAAAGGGAGAAAAAATGGAATACTTAGGGGTTTTTTTACTCGGGGCTGGTACTTTTCTTGTCCTGGAGATTGTTTATGATCATTTTTTATGGCGTACCAATGCCAATAAATCCAACCAAGCCTTAAAAGCCGAGCTTGCCAAAGTCAGTGCTGAACTGACCGCCTTACAACATAAAGTAGGTGGTCACTAATGGCTAGGGGTTATCCGTTTCATCCTGTTAAAGCTGCTGGGGCATTGTTACTGGCTGGGGCAGCCGCTTTTGGTTTTATGAACTGGAATACGGTTTCTTTAATCGCACCAACCATCATGCCCATTACGGGGGCAGTCGCTTCTGGGGTGCGAACCCTCGAGGGAACAGGCGCGAAGAACAGTAAAGTTCAGGTGTTTGTCAATGGTCAAGTGGTGGGTGTCGCCGATGTGGACGCAAACGGCAATTGGAAATTTGACACCAATTTACCCAGTGGCTCGGTCAGCGTTGTCGCCAAAGCCTTTGATGGCAAAGTCGCTTCGCTCGAGAGTGCGCCGTTAGACCTGACCCTCAAAGCTCCATTTGAAGGTTTACAAGCAATGGCAGAAGGCGAAGGCATCAACATTTTCACCCCGCAATTAAAAGATGCCAATGGGTTCTTAGCAGCCGACCAATTTGCCTTATCTGGGCTTGCACCAGCCAACACTAAACTCGAGGTTCTCGAGGCGGGTAAGGTACTGGGTAGTGCCACAGCCGCCGCCGATGGACAATGGTCGTATAAAGTCACACCAACTGGCACGGGCGACATTGATTACTTGGTGCGACCAGAAGGCAAAACAACGGGCGCACTCTATACCCTGAACATTGCCCCTAAAGGTGCAACTGCTCCTGTTTGCCCGTGTAAACTACGGTTTATTCTGACCAATCCTAAAACCCAAGCTGCTACCGTGACTTTAACTGGCTCGAGTGCCACCCCACAACCAGTCAGTGCAGTCATTCCATTCAAAGGCAAAACCGCCACGATGATTTCATTTATTGGGGTAGACGCAGGCGAGTATACCTATAGTGTTGCACAAACTGGCTTTACAACCTTTGGGAAAACTGCGAACTTACCGAAAAACCGTACCATCAGTGTGTACTTAAACCCAGCTAAGTAAAACAACAAAACATCGCCCTAAAACCTAAACCCCCTCAACGAGGGGGTCGCCGCTTGCGGCGGGGGGAGTGCCTGAGAGTGTACTTCTCTTCTTGAACCCTCGAGAAGGCTTTGAACCTATAAAATCATGCCCTCGAGAATACGTCTCGAGGGCATGATTTTACTGGCTTTACCGTCCTTTTTTTACATCCCGCTCAACTTTGCGCCGTTCCTGACGACTAATTTTTTGCACCTTAGTCTGACTGGAACGAATAAAAGGGTTTGAACCGCTCGAGAAGCCACTTTGCGGTGCATCCGATTGCTCATCTGCAACGGCTTGGGCTTGTGGCGCAGCTTCAAAATTGACTTGGACACGGAATATAAACTTGGTAACTTCGGTTTTAATCGCTTCGGTCATTTCCGAGAATAACTTGGTGGCTTCAAATTTGTATTCAACAAACGGGTCTTTTTGTCCGTACTGGCGGTTAAAAATACCGCTCCGTAGCACATCCATACTGTGCAGGTGTTCTTTCCAGAATTGGTCTACGATTTGCAGTACCACATAACGCTCGAGTCCACGCAGCACTTGTGGGGTCAGTTGTTGTTCTCTGGCTTCGTAAGCCGCCGCAGCAACGTCCAGCAGTTTATCGGTGATGGCATCGCGGCGTTCGCTTCGCAGTGCTTCAAAGTCAAAGTCTTCAAAGGCTGGGCAGCAGTCCACCAGTGTGGCTCGTAGTGCCTCGAGGTCCCAGTCGTCGGAATCTTTGGTAAAATGAATACTGGCTTGGGTGTTGATAAAGTCCAGAATCATGCCTTCGGTTAGCTCATTGACCCCTTCATCTTTGCCAAGCAGCACTTCGCGGCGCTGGGCATAGACCACTTCGCGTTGTTTGCTCATGACATCATCAAAGGCAAGCAGTTGTTTACGAATCGAAAAGTTACGGTCTTCAACCCGTTTCTGGGCGGTTTCGATAGAGCGCGTAACCATGCCGGCTTCAATCGGTTGGGTGTCGTCCATACCGAGTCTGTCGAGCATCTTGACCACGGTTTCATTGGCAAAAAGACGCATCAAATCATCTTCAAACGATAAATAAAATTTGCTCGAGCCGGGGTCGCCTTGTCTGCCAGCGCGTCCACGCAACTGATTGTCTATGCGGCGTGCTTCGTGGCGTTCTGTACCGATAATATGCAGTCCGCCAGCTTCTTTAACTTTGGCAAAATCGGTGCGGAATTCATCTCGAGTTTTTATAATATGGGCAATGTCATCGTCATTGACCGTTGGTTTATCTACCACATGTTTTTTAGCATTTTCAATGTCGTCGCGTAAACATGCTGCCACAAACAGTTCAATCCCGTCATCGTAGCGACTAAACCCTTTTTTCTCGAGGTGGGCATAGGCGGCAAATTCGGCGTTGCCACCGAGTTGAATATCCGTACCACGCCCTGCCATGTTGGTCGAAATCGTGATTGTGCCACTGCGTCCAGCTTGCGCCACAATATCGGCTTCTCGAGCGTGTTGTTTGGCGTTCAGGACGTTATGCTTGACACCTTTACGCAAAATAGACAACACATGAACTTCTTTTTCCAGTTGCTCAAAGTACATAACAGCGTTTTTTGGCAGTTTTGCCCGTACACCCTCGAGTTTATCTGGGGTTAAAGCGCCCGGGTTTGACAAGAGCTTCTGCATTTCTTCGATTAAGGCTGCGCTGCCTTTAGCCAGTTGCGCCTGTAATGCCCCAGCGCTTTTTTCTAAGAACTGCACATAGCGGTTTGGTTCAGACAGCAATTTACTTAAGAACTCGGATTTTTCGATAGAGACTGTACCGACCAAGACTGGTTGCCCAGATTTGTGCTTTTCGATCAGTTCTTCAACCACTGCCTTAAACTTGCCCAGTTCGGTGCGGTAGACCAAATCCTGTGCGTCTTTACGCACCATTGGCAAGTTGGTTGGAATCACCAAGACATCGGCGTTGTAGAGTTCGATAAATTCTTTTTCTTCGGTTTTGGCTGTACCCGTCATGCCACCAATTTTGTTGTACAGCTTGAAGAAATTTTGGTACGTGATCGTCGCAAGCGTTTGGTTTTCACCAGCGATTTTGACATTTTCCTTAGCTTCTATCGCTTGGTGCAGTCCTTCGCCGTACCGACGACCGGGCATTAAACGACCTGTGAATTCATCCACGATGATTACTTCGCCTTCTTGGACGATATAATCCACGTCTTTTTTGTAATGCTCATTGGCACGAATGGCTTGCATCAGCATATGCCCAAGTTCCATGTTCTCGGTGGTAAATAAACCATCTATGCTCAGCAATTTCTCGGCTTTGTTAATCCCACCTTCGGTCAAATGGACATTGCGACCTTTTTCGTCCACCGTGAAGTCGCCAGTTGGTTCAGTGCGGGTTTTATCGCCCGGCACAACCGCTTCGCCCTTCTCGAGCATCCCCGCAATTTTGGTCATCAGGTAATAATTGGTGGTGCTTTTTTCTGAAGCACCTGAAATAATTAAGGGTGTCCGAGCCTCATCAATTAAAATGCTATCTACTTCGTCTATGATGCAAAAGTTCAGTGGTGTATCAGCCCGAAGCACCAAGTTTTCTGGGGCGGGCGACATGTTATCGCGCAAGTAATCAAATCCCAGTTCGGAATTTGTAATGTAGGTAATATCGCAACCATACGCCGCTTGGCGCTCCTGCGGCTGCATGGCGCTTTGGATAATCCCGACACTTAAGCCCAAAGTCTTAAAAATCAGCCCCATTTGTTCCGCGCCAACCTTAACCAAGTAATCATTCGCCGTGACCAAATGTGCGCCTTTGCCCGAAATGGCATTTAAGGACAGCGCCAAGGTTGCGGCTAAAGTCTTGCCCTCGCCCGTTTTCATTTCGGCAATTCGTCCAGAATGTAGCGCCGCCCCAGCAATCAGTTGCACGTCGTAATGGCGTTTACCAAGGGTGCGTTTACTGGCTTCTCGAGCCAAAGCAAAGGCTTCGACCATCAGCTTCTCTAAGGTTTCGCCGTCTTTGTGGCGCAGTTTTAACTTGCCAAATTCTTCGGCTAAATGCTCGGTGGCGAGTTTTTCCATCTCCGGCTCGAGGGCATTGACCTTAGACACCACGTCTTTTTGTAGTTTCGCCACGTCTTTAGCGTTGTTATCAAATAATTTATTAATAATTCCTAACATGAAGTCTCCAAGTGCTTTTTACAGCAAGCCGAACAAGTATACCACCCTACAGATGAACAAAAAACAATTTACCCCACAGCCGTCAAAAGTTCAATTCAGGGAACAAAACTATACAAATATAAAGCCAATAATAAAGAAACAAGTAAGCATCTCGAGAATTGAGAATTGAGAAGCCCTTGACAGCTTGCGACCTCACGCATATACTCTATCGGCTGTAGGGAAGTAGGGCCTGTTAGCTCAGTCGGTAGAGCAACTGACTTTTAATCAGTGGGTCGGGGGATCGTGCCCCTCACGGGCCACCACAAAAAAAAAGACGCATTGCTGCGTCTTTTTTTTATGCAGCTTCCTCGCTTGGGCGTTTTAATGCCAACTGTCCACAAGCCGCCCCAGCATCCCGCCCTCGAGAACGCCGCACCGAAACCGGTATACCCAAATTCTCGAGCGTGTTGTAGAACTCTTGGATACGGGTTTCGCTGCTCGAGGCAAATCCAGACCCAGCCCAAGCATTCATCGGGATTAAATTGACATGGGCGATTAAACCGCGCAAAGACTCGGCAAGTAATTCAGCTTGCCAGAGGTGATCGTTGACTCCCGCGAGCATACTGTATTCAAAAGTCACACGGCGCTTACTGCGACGCTGGTACTCGCGGGCGCTCTCGAGAATGTCTTTAATCGTGTGGGCATGGGCGGTGGGAATAATCTTTTTGCGGGTTTCTTCGTCTGGGGCATGAAGCGAAATCGCCAGTTTAACCACCACATCTTCTGATGCCAGTTTAATAATTTGCTTGGGTAAACCAACTGTAGAAAGCGTCACACGGCGTTGGCTCATGCCTAAACCATTGGGGTGTAGCAGGATTCGAGCCGCGTTCAGGGTGTGGTCGTAGTTTAGTAATGGTTCGCCCATGCCCATAAAGACCAAATTGCGAATAACATTTGGTTGCCAGCCGTTGTCTCGAGCCGCATACAAGACTTGCTCGATGATTTCACCAGCCGTTAAATTGCGTCCAAACCCCATCCGTCCCGTGGCACAAAAAGCACAACCAGCCGGACAACCAACCATCGTCGAAACACAAATTGTCACGCGGTCTTGGTAGGGCATTAAGACTGCTTCCATTTGCTTACCGTCCTGCAGCGTGTACAAATACTTGGTGCTGCCGTCGGTGGAAACAAATTTCTCGACCTTCAAAAACGCCGAGAGTCTAAACTCCGTCTCGAGTTCTAAGCGCAAGGCTTGTGGGATGTTGCTCATTTCAGTAAAAGATGCCACGCCCTGCCCAAAAACCCACTCGAGCAACTGCTTTTGGCGGTAGCCATCTAGCGGGTACTGGTCTGGATGAAGGTCTAGTAGATGTGGTTTCATGATGAATACTGCTGTTGTAATTGTAATTCATCCGCGCCATCTGTAAAGACCAAAACGACCCGTGAATCATCCAAATAGCGAATAAAACGCAGCACTCGAGCCGTCGGGAAATCGGTTTGCTGTTCGTTTAGCAGCGCCAAAGCGGTACTTTTTTCATTTAGGCTAAAAGGTTGGTTCTCGAGTTCGAGTTGTGGCGTGTACGAATCTGGTTTATGAATCGGTGCGCCATGTCTAGCCGGGTCTGGCAGTGTCCCGTCATAATCCTCGCCTTCGTTAGCAGCATGGCTTAAGCCACTTTTATAGGACTCGAGACTACTGGCAAAATCTCCTGTTTCGATGACTTCACCCGCCAGAATTTGTCTGCCCAATGCCAGTTCTTCGGATAAGCCCGGAAACTCACTCGAGCCAGCCGGCGTGTCTTGAGTCTCGAGTTGTACCGCTTGGCTGCGGCGAACTTCGCTTGGATAGGTGTGACCGTTTAATTCAATCATCTAAACAGCCTAACATGTCAACCAAGACTGGCTAAAGCCGCACCGCCTAAGACCAGAACCGCTCCAAAAAGCATTTCTAAACGTGGGGTTTCACCAATGAACGCCCATGCCAATACAACCGCATAAACGGGTTCGAGGGTGCTGATTAAACTGGCTTTTGCTGCCCCAATCCGAGCGATTGAAGCATAAAGCATCGGTAAGGCTAACAGGGTAGAAATAATTGCCATAGCCGCCACCAAACCCCAAAGCGGCAAGGTATCGGGGACTCGAGTTGTACCCGCCAATACATTAAGCATTGCAAAACCAATGGCGCTGCCCAAAGCACTGTGGGCAGTAAAAGCCAAAGGTGGAACTTGACGTTGGGTTTCGCTCATCACCAAGTACCAACCGTACCCAATACCCGCCAATGCCCCCAAAACCACGCCAAG
>JAYWHB010000631.1:0-7016 GCA_043777915.1 Deinococcales bacterium | reverse complement strand
GTTTACTTCTGACCTACTGCCAAAAACAACCCAAGCACGAAAATGGTATCAGCACCACCCAATGCGACTTTGCCGTCAATGCCGACCGTAACATCATCCAAATCCAAGGGCATATGCACTTACTTGGCAAAGCCATTAAGCTCGAGTTAAACCCAAGCAAGAACGCCAAGGTACTGCTTGATATTCCACGCTGGGATTTTCACTGGCAACGCGGCTACACCCTCGAGACCCCAATTGAAATCAGCAAAGGCGATGTGATTCGCTTGACCTGCACATGGAACAACAGTAAAGAAAACCAACCGTATATTAATGGCAAACAACTTGAGCCACGGTATACGGTTTGGGGGGAAGGGACAACCGATGAAATGTGTTTGGCTGGGTTTACGGCGGCGCCGCGTTAAGTATTCCCCTGCTATGGGGTTTTAGATTATTAACTCCTTGGGTACTATATACCTAAGGAGTTAATTGTGAAAAAGCATTCAGGAAATTTTAAAAGAAAAGCAACCCAAGGTATCGCTATAGTCGTTGTTTTGGTGATGCTCGTGGTCGTTGCTGCGTTGTTATCTGTCAGTTCGTTACTAGCTCTGGGCAATCGTAAGACAACCGCAGACACAGTTATTGCGGCACAAGCCCAGTATATTGCAGAAGCAGCTGTTGAAGTTGCCTTAAAACGGGTTTACTGGGATCCGTATACAGAGTGGTTTAAGTCCACGGATAAAACCAAGACTACTGCTTCAGGTGCGCCTGTTGAATTTGATACTTGTACATTTAAGAAATGGCTAAGTGGTTATGGTAGCAGCGCTACCCTAGCGCAACACACAAGTAACAATTCTGTTGAATGCCCTTACGCTTTGTTCACAGCCAGTGTTACAGGTAACCCATTGCCAAGTCTTGGCAACAATGCCCGTATCACAATTACAAGTGGTGATACTGGAACTCCAACATTGGATAATTCAAAATACATTATCAATGTGGAACGGCGTGATGATGTAGGTGGAACAGTTAATCTTCTGATGGACGTAACCGGACAAGTGTTAGATGCTAATAATAAGGTAGTGTCAGAGCGACGTTTAAGCCGAACCTTGCAAATTTCGGGTGAACCCTACGAAGGCGATAAATTTGCCATGCTTTCAACCGCAGCCAACTGTTCTTTTTGTCATTTGCAAATTGATACTGTACAACGTGCCTTTAGTACAAGTGGTACGTTTGAACGTGCAAGGGTTGGTTTTACCGAAGTCAATGTTCCTGATGCGTCTTTAGATTTCAGCGAGGCTAGAAGACCAGATGTTGTTATTTATGGTGGTATGTATGTTCGAGCGGGTCTCGATAAATTAACGCGGAATCCAAATCGGAATTCCACTCCTATTGCCGCAGGTGACTGGGCGCGGTACACTGCCCAGTCCAATGGTTTTGTCAAAGCAGGTCCGAATTCAGACTGGGCACCTGCTGGGAAGTTTTTTTCAGGAGCGATTGGACCTAGTGGCGACTTTGCCTTTGATGGTGTAAAAGACGCTCCAACAACCGCAGATACGTTTGCTTGGGATGCTTCTGTGGCTCATTCCCCTACAACCACATATGGTGGTGCGAACCGAGCCAATGGTGCTTTCTACTACAAATACCCCTCAGAAGCTGAAGTCAAGGGAATACTTGGTAAAGATAGATTAGGAAATAACATTAACCAAACCCAAGCAGATGCCAATAAATTGTTATACAAAGGTAAGTGGCCCGATGGGGCATTACCAGATTCCTTCCCAGCCGCCATTCTTGGTGGCGAGGATGGTATTTCTGATACGGAATGGACTGGTTTTGTTGCTAATAACGCTGGTGCAATCAGTAACACAACTACCCAAACAGCATCTGATAACGAACCTCGTGTCTATGGTGTGCGTAGACCAACTTCTGCCCGTGTAGGTACAGATATTCCTTGGTCTTATAATCCAATTGTTGCTAATGGGATTACGGATACTGGAGGAACGCTTTCGGTCGCCAATGCTATCGCCAACCCATCCGGTTACCGACGTTTTTGGATTACACAGGCTTTGGCTTCTCCAAATAATCGGGATTTCTTACCAACTGTGCCAGCTGCTGATGCAAGGCTTTTTAACCTAAATGCACAAGCCAGTGGGTCGTTTGAAAATAATTTTTATGTTAATTACTCGAGTGCCAATATCTTATCGTTGGCATGGTGCAATAAACAATCTGCCATCGCCCCAATCACGACGGCTGTCGGCAATTTACAAAGATGTGGCAGAAGTGCTTACACCAGCCTTCCCACTTTTGCTACTCTTGCTAATGGTCTTCAGTCCGTTTCTCTAACCGAAACTTCAACTGTTTGGTTTCCGCAAACCAGTAACTCGGCTTTGACAGACTTGGCTAATGGTACAAATTCACTCCGACAAGGGTACTTTGATGGCAACTTAATCATAGATGCGGGTACGCTTAGTAATGCAACTAAACCACTTGTTATTAGTGGAACAATTACAGTCAATGGCGACCTTGTTATTCGTGGAAAAATACGTGGTTCAGGACGAATCGTGGCTCGGGGGAATGTTTATATTGTAGGCGACTTGGTTTATGCGTGTACAGCAGCAGGCGGACTTTGTAGTAGGGCGGACTATGCCAGTGGCAATGGTTTACCAAGACTGGCGTTGCTTGCTGGTGGTAATATTGTGGTTGGCGATTACGACGCACCTGACTCGCGTCTTAACAACCTAAACCGAGCTTCGGATTTGCAAAACGATCAGACTGGTCGTAATCAGGTACCTAATGCCAATGTGCGCTGGGATTACTTTAATGTTCCTGGTTCGACTGGTCGTGCGCCACGGGATGGTAACAGCGACCAATTCGCAACTTTCAATACCACCACTAACCAATTAAATAGTGCTAGTCCTCAAGTCACAGGTAATCCTGCAGTGCCAAGAGTCAATTATAGTGGACACGCTGGTTTTATGACCCGTGTTTCCAATTTGCCAAATGGTCGTACCATCTCATCTCAAAAAGTAGTTTATAAACTTTCTCCATTTGGTTATATGCTTGCCAATGCAAATAATCTAAGCGCTCCCGAAACATATGAAAGCGGTACTGGGTTTGTGAATGGTGCGGTTAGCGGTAGCATAAATGTTCTAAGCAGAACTGTCAGTTCGGTTTACCCAAGTAATGGACCACTTCTAATTGGTGAAGCCAGCACTCGAGCCGCTAATGTTAAAGGCTTTGTAGCAGGAAGTAATGGTGTTCCATGTCTTACAACTTCTTCACTTCTGCCTGCCCGTCGGTATGTATTTAGTCCAATTGCAAGTGGTCTGACTGCCAATCCAAATAATAATATTCCAGCTGCCCCATTTCAATTCGGCTATTGGTGTGCGCCTACAACACTACCTGTTGGTTCGTATGTTCGCCGCGATGGTGGCAGTGCTAGCAACACAAATAACCCAAGCGCAAACGCCACCGCTTGGATGCAAGTCAATACTCAAGACAGCGCACTTGATAACAATAATGGTCTGACGACTGGTTGGTTAGGAGGAACTCTTACAGATAGTGCTGGTACTGCCGTACTTGGAGACCTTAGCCAAACCCGATTATTGAAACTGATGTGGCTTTCTGGCATGGAAAATACGGGTAGCCGTACCCAAGGACCACTGCGAACCGATGGAATTTTGTATTCCCCTAATTCAATCGTCAACTTATTGCGTTCAGGTTTGGACGGACGTGCCACATTTGCTGGTGCGGGTCAATCCACAACCCAATCACGTTGGGTTCACATAGGGTCAGTTATTGCATCGGAGCTAGGTTTTTTGACCACCGCCAGTTCTGGTAATAACACTACCAGTATGAATTTTACAGTCAACCGTACCACGCCAATAGATTTTACCGCAGCCACTGGGTCTCCAAATGGGGACAGTGCTGGAAGTTGGGGTTCTGGGCTAAGTATCCTATACGATAATCGCTTGCAGGGATTACTACAAATCACGACAGGGGCTGGTGTAAAAATTCGCCGAACAGGGGTCTATGCTCAAGTGGGGATAGCGCGATGAAACAAGGTTTTTCTTTGCTCGAGTTGCTAGTCGTTTTGGCTGTGCTTGGTATTGTTGTCGCAATTGGCACGACCACCTTTCTTGGCTTCAGGCAAACTACAGAAATTCAAGAGGCCCAAAGCCAATTTGCCCAAGACCTCGAGCGCGTTCGACAATTTGCACGTCGGTACAGTGTGGATTATGTTATCAAAACGCCAAACGCAACCACATACGAAGCGTATGCTCTTAAAGCAGATAAAACGAAAGACACTACAGTTCCTTCAATTGCACTGCGAACATTACCAAATAATGCAGTTTTTAACCGAAATCCAACAGCTGGGTCTGAACCAGTATACACTGGTCCTTTTGGTCGAGCGGATACAGGACCATCAAACGATTGTTACTCGGTAAGAATAGCTTCCAGTGGTAAGTTCGCCGAGATTCATTTACTCGGAACAACAGGACGAATCACACCTCGAGCCATCCGAACCACAGGGAGTCCATGTGTATAAGTCTGGTTTTACGATTGTTGAATTACTCGTAGCATTGGTGCTACTTGGTGCGCTCATTACGGTAGCAGGAGGATTTGTTTTGCCGTTAAGACTGACTCGAGATTCTGGTTCTGAGTCAAAAGCAACAGCTGTTGCTCAGTCTTACCTCGAATTGCTTAAAGGCAAATGGTTGACGGACGCGGATTATACAGCACAAACACTGCCTGTGGTTTGTCAAAACTCGAGTGCGGCAACCAATTGCGATTTGAAAATTCAAGATGATTGGACACTAGGCATTAACGCAACTACAAAAGCAGCTTGGACAACAACGGAAGCGTTGCGTCCTGTTATTGTTGAAATTGTTTTGCCAGGCAATAGAACAATTACATTCAGAACATTGGTGGCACGACCATGAAAAAAATAAATACATCTGGTATTCGTTGGCAAAAGGGTTTTAGTTTAGTCGAACTACTGGTCTCTATAGCCGTTTTAGGTGTTATTCTTGTAGCTGTAAGTGGGATATTTGCTTCAGCTAATCAAATCGGTGCAGTAGTAAGTAATCAAACCGCTTTACAACAAGAGCTTCGGATAGCAGGTAATATAATAACCGATGAAGTTCAACGAGCCATATATGTTTATCCACCATGTGGTATTTACTCTGGTTCGACTGCTCCAGAATTTAAGGTTAATTGTGCAGCAACAGATTTCCCAACAACAGTAGCCACAGTAAATCCAGCAAAAATGTACGTTGGGTATTCTAAATTAGATATTTTTAGTACAGGCTTACGCGGTATGAAACCAAGTGGTACTTACGATTGGAAAGTAGGGGATACAACAGCCCCAATTTTAGCCATGATTACTGCTCCTCGGATGCCGTGGCTTCCTTGTGAAGCTGGGGGTGGTTTTATCAATTCGGGTGCTTGTTATACTTTTGTTGCCTACTTTGCTGTAACAAGAAAACAGGTAACTAGGGGCTACTTAACAAATACGGCAAATTCAAGAGACCTACTAGATCCAAATGATGCCAACAAAGACCAGTGGGTTCTAATAGAGTATCGTCGAAATCTCGATGAAAATATACTTGATTACTCTAGTTTTTCAATGTTCAATGGGGTTCCTGTTTTAGGTGTTGGGACGCAAACGTACGGTACATTAACAAAGATAGATTCTAATAGTTTGACCATACCACTTATGCGTTGGCGCGATGCTGGATGCAATTTGGCAACACCTGCGACAAATGTTTATGGAACAATTGCTATTCCATCTGCTCAATTGTGTGAAAAAGTTGCTGGATTACCATTACCAGCACCAGTCACGGATCCACAATTGGTAATTCAAAATTCAGGAGATGGACTACCTGCAATTGCAAAAAATACAACAGAGCCAAACACACTTGCATTATTTGCGACAAGAATGAACGCAATCACATTATGGGTAGAAAACAATCCCAGTCAAGGAACAGCCAAAATCTTAATCGAGAACATCAATCCAACGACTGGTTTTCAAGTAGAATTTCCAAACCAATCTATAGACGAACGTGGGGTGTTACAGGTAAGGCTAAAATTACAAGGTAGTTTAATTCGCGGTGGTCAAAAGAGTATTTTTCCAGCCCAGCCGCTCGAGTATTTTGCTAGCCCTAGAAACATTGCACCATAAACTTGCTAAAATACCCGCATGACCCGCATTGAACTCTGCCTTGATTACATCACCCCAGACACAAGGGAAGCCCTGCTCGAGGTGCTGTACGAAGAACTGCGTATTTCACCTGGAGAAATTACCGCCGATGGTAATTTTGAATTAGACCTGATAAACCACGACCCAGAAACAACAAACCCAGAAAACGCACCCTATGTGCGAATCAACGGTTTGTTGTTTCTAAAAGTCTCACAGCAACGAATGCGTGAACTGATTAACGGGCGTAAGAAGCGTTAGGTCTCGAGTAACTGCTTAAAAATAGCCTGCACAACCTGCGGCTGCCCCCCGCCTAGGCTTTTCATGGCTTCGCCCACAAAAAAACCAAGTAAGCCATGTCGTCCGTTCTTATAGGCGCTAACTTTATCTGGGTTTGCTTTGAGAATGCCTTGTAGACTTGGCTCGAGTGAGGCGCGTACTTCTGGACTAATCTCGAGTTTTGGCTCGAGTGAGGCGCGTAATTCTGGACTAATCTCGAGTTCTGGAAGTACCTCTGTTTCTGCTTTGGGTTCTTTCTCTTTTTTGACTTTCGACTTTTGCTCAGTGCTTTTAGCCGCTTCGCTCCAATTGTCTTTTAAGCCAATAATTCGGTTAAACACTAATTTTTCGGGTCTCGAGTCTACTGGGTCTTGCCAAAAATAGCCGTTGCGCTCAAACTGGTAGCGGGCATTAGTGGGTTGCTCGAGAACAATTGCTTCTATTTTGCCGTGTAGAAGCTCAAAGCTGTGTGGATTGAGGTAAGCCAGAAAATCAGTGTCGTCGTCATCTTGCTTGGCTTCTTGTTCGGGGTTTGGGACTGTAAAAAGCCTATCGTAAAGCCGTG
>JAYWHB010000630.1:0-2538 GCA_043777915.1 Deinococcales bacterium | reverse complement strand
CCAATCATAGGCTTTATCGGTTGCACCACGTTCGATATACCCGGGCCAAGCCACAATGTCCACACGCCCTTCGCCTTTGCCGAGTTTGGTCATGCTGGTTTGGGCAAGTGCCGAGATGCCAATAACACCAAAACTGACTGCCAGTACCGCTCCTGCAACTTTTAACATGGGTTCTCCTGTCGCAAAAACGTGGGTTCTGATGCCGTAAACCTTAGGGCATATCAATTTATTTTGCGATGCTCGAGAGTCTACTCTGGCAATAACAAATTTCTCAAGTGGCAGTATTGGTTAATCCCAAATGTTGCCGCACTTGTTTTGCCACGCCAAACTCGAGGTCAATTACCTCCAAGCAGACTTCAAGCATTGCACTTGACCTTGAAATGCTTCTTAAATTCCCGTCGGTCACACTTCGAGCATCGAGTACCTCGCTCGGGTTGTACTTCCAGAGGGTCTCGAGCAGCGATTCAAAAGCAGTCACGGTCTGCGACTCAAGTAAACCATACTCACCCATTAAAAGTGCGGCGTTTGTGCCGAGAATCAAGTGCTTAACCCGTTTTTTTTGCAGCTTAAAATAATCTCTACTAATGCTGTCCTTAAAAAGTTTTTCGATTCCCGCTCCACCCGGCACAATCAGCACATCAGGTTCTGGGGCGGCGCTCATGGCATAACTTGGGGTCATGACCAAACCACTTGCACCAAGCACACTGGCTCGGGTGCGGTGAATCGTGAAAATCTCGAGCAGGGAATCGGTAAACCGCGAGGCAATCTTAAAGGCAGTCATGGCACTCGAGACTTCAAAGTCCAGCACATCATGGTAAATCAGCACGGCGATATTCATAAGCCCATTCTAATTGCCAATCAGCCAAGTGAGCGAAGTTATTTGGGCATTGCTTAGATTGGTCAATCCTTGCAGGCTTTGAATGTTTGGGAAATTAAAGACATCAAGTCGGTAAAAAGCATTGTTGCTAATGCCCCAAAAACTGCTGTCAGAGGTAAAAATACCATCTTGGGTATTGAAAGTGCGGTTGATTTTAGTGGCAGTCACACCTGTTACTCGGCGCAGCAGAATATCAGGTCGTTCCCTTGCAAAAATACTTAAATTACTGTTGCTATCTCGATTCCAAAAAATAGCTTGGGTCGCGCCTATCGCCTCTGAATTCTCTGCGGTTTCACGTAACTCTGCCCCCAATTCTATTTTGTTGTCCTTAAAAGAAATTGGAATAACCCTGCCACTCGTTCCGCCAATTCCAGCCAGTAAACCTAAATTGGTAAACGCCAAGGCTAAATTTGTACCCGGACTGCTAAAAATTGGAATGCTTTCCGAAAACTGTAAACTTGTCGACTTGGTGTCATTCACTAAACTCGAGAACGCCAGCCGAGCAATACGATACGAAGCGCCATTGTCGGCATATAAAATATAAATCTCGGTGTCAGAAGCCACTATCCGAACTTGACCATTGACTCGAGCCGCAAAGTCAAGATTGAGCCAGCCTTTGCGTGTGCCGTCACGGTTTAAGACCACCAACCGTGCATTTTCTCGAGGCGAAGCACAATCGCTTTTTGGCTCTTTGGGGTCATCGAGAACCAATAAAAAAGTTTCCGAAGGCGAATTGTTGATGGCTGTATTGCTGCTCGAGAGCGCCAATTGGGTCGGACAAAAATCTGTCCAGCCCGTTGGCAATGGCACAGCCACTGACGGGAAAGCCCACAACACATCACTGATTTGATTGTTGTATGCCCGAACTTCTTTGGCTTTAGGCAAGGAAACAAAAAGCGCTCGAGTGTCCAATGTACCCACTTGAACACTTCGCTCGAGGTCAAAGGGAACACTTGGGGTGGCGATAAAATTACAATTCCCAGTTGGATTTGCCGTCTCGAGTTTTCGAGAATCTATTCGTAATAAACCGCCCGCCACACTTAAAGGAGTTGCACAGTTGGCGAGAACCCCAGACAGGGTAGGCAGATTGGCAACGCCAAAAACCAATTGATAATCCTTTTCTGGTTCAGTTGAACCCGTACAAGCCACCAAGCACGCAAGCAGCATTAAAAACCGTACTTTCATGGGGTTCATCCTATCTGGTTGTCATGAGCTAAAACCAAGAAGCGCAAGCATTTGGCTTGCGCTTCTTTAGGCAATAAGTTGCCACTAGACTCGAGTTAATCGTTAATTTCAATGGTTAGTCGTATACTGTTCCCACTGCGCTCTAAACGAAACTCCAATTCCCTGCCGTCACGGCGAAACTCGAGCCGAACACTGTCATTGCGAACACGTGAATTCTTGAGTTGCCAACCACGGGCAATCAGTTGGTTCTGATGATAATTAGCAACATCAGCATACGAACCACGGATGATGACGTAAGCACTAAATTTGTCATCTTTGTTCTCGATAACTCGAGTAACTCGTGTGCCGAACATCATGCTCATGTCGAAACGCACCAATGGGTCATTGCTGACCACTGGGACTGGAGGGGCAGTCACAGTCGAACGAACTTGAACTTGGTAAGTGGTGGTGGCTGTGACCCAATCTTGAGGTGGCAA
>JAYWHB010000629.1:0-2538 GCA_043777915.1 Deinococcales bacterium | reverse complement strand
ACTCGCCGATGTACTGCTGGAGACCGCCACACCAATTCAAAAACGCGAAATTCTGGCGGGGCTGCTCGAGAAAGCCGCCAGTACACTCTTTCGCCAAGTGCAAATTACCCAGTGGGAACTCAAAGCCCACGAGGAGCGCGGTCTGGGTGTGGTCTCGAGTGAGCGGTACAGCCAGATTTGGCTCGAGACTTGCAAAGACACTTACGGCGATGCGGTACAACTGACCGACGGTGATGCGTGGGCATGGGCAAGTATTCCACACACCCTGAATTACCGTTTTTACTGTTACTCATATGCTTTTGGAATGCTTTTGGTTTTGGCGCTTTACCAGCAGTATAAACTCGAGGGGGCGGCGACTTTTGCGCCAAAATACAAGCGCTTTTTAGCCAGTGGTAATAAAGCCAGTCCTGCTGAACTACTTGGTGAACTTGGCATTAACACCAAAGACCCAGCTTTTTGGGAAAGTGGTTTTGCAGTTGTCAAAGACTGGCTGGTGCAGTTCAAAGCCTTGGTTTAAGGATTTGTCCGTAAATAAAATCCGTAAATTGTTGGGCGAGGCATGCCTCGCCCCTACGACAAAAATCTTGTACTAAACTGTAGGGGTTAGGTATGCCTAACCCCTTTGCGGTCAACAATGATTCATCGTCAAAACGGGATTTTATTGCTGGACAATTCCTAAGTATCAAAAACAATAATTTTTTACCCCTATTTTGTCGGTTCAATAAACGAGAACGGATTGGCAAATGGATTTTTCATGGTGGTGTAGCCAGTCAATTCCATATAACCAACGCCTCGAGTCGTTCCAGAAATACTAATTGCACCTTCGTAATAGTTAAATCCAGCCGTGGCTCGAGCCTCGACTTCTTGGGCATTGACCACTGGTTTAATGTTTAGGACTGTGCCATCTTTGAGGCGGACATACCAGCGCACGGGGTACTTGCCGCCACTGGTCGGAGAAACCCAGTAATCCCAAGGCTGCATTTCAAAATTACGTTCTTCGGTGGTGCTGCCGTCTGGTTTGACAATGCTGGCAAAACGATCCGAAACCTCGCCTTTTTCGTTGCGTAAACTGTACAGCATAATATCGCGCCCATCCTCGAGGTTCATGCTCATCCAGTCCCAACGCGGATTGGAACTGGCACTGCCATCGCCACTTGCGCCTAGTCCGCCGCCCCATTGATGATCCAGCCATGCAATCCCGCTCACTGGCTCACCATTGTACGTGCCACTAATCTCGAGGCGGGTGGCACTGGTGTAGTACATGCGTCCAGTCTCGAGGTTGCCACTCCAACCGGGTCCATGAATCGCTTCTGGGCGGGTCGGACGCATTTTTAGGTTTACGGTTTCGCGGTTTTTGATGCCAAATTTGGCGGTGTAAATGCCGTTGCTTTCGCGGGTCATGCGCCAATCGCCGAGTCCAACATTCATGCGGTTTGTGTCGGCAAAACCAATTTTGGTAGCAACCTCGGGATTAGCCCGTGGCACAGTGCTGTATTCGCTGCTTTGAAACAAACCAGTCTGCTTATCTACAATGCTGTAATGCCCAAAAAACAAGGCATCTGGAAATAGGCTGGCAAGGTTATACGGCGTGCCATCGGGGATATAAACCTGAAAAATAGCTGCCGCAATGCCTTTTGTACCCGTTTTGGTCTCGAGATGGGCGTTTAAGTACCACCATTCAATCGGGGCTTTGTGTGCGCCTTGGTCAAGAATTGGGTCGGGTTTACGTTCGACAAAAGGCTCTAAGGAACGCATACTAGCTGGCGCACAAGCCACCAAAGCCGCACCAATCAAAAGCAAAAATCTTTTCACGCCCCAAGTTTACGTGAATTGATGGTCTCGAGCAGCAAGCCAAGACACTATAGGGCAAAGGTTAAAAGGCAAAAGCAAAACCCTTTGCCTTTCGCCTTAATTTAGCACTTGCGGCAGAATCACTGTAAAGGTACTGCCCAAGCTCGGGGCGCTCGAGATTTTAATGCTGCCACCGTGGGCTTCTACAATTCGTTGGGCAATCACTAAACCTAAACCCGTGCCGTCTGGGTTGTACTCAGGGTTCTCGAGTTTGCCAAAGGGCTGAAATAATTTGGGGATGTCTGCTAGTGCAATACCAATGCCCGTGTCTATAACCCGAAGCTCGAGATGACTACCCACATCGAGGGCTTCAATGATAATGCTGCCGCCTGAATCGGTGAATTTTAAGGCATTAACCAGCAAGTTATGCAGCACTTGACGCAATTGGCGCTGGTCGGCGGCAATCGGTAATTCTTGTGGGGCGTGAACGTTGATGTCTACGCCTTTGGCTTTAGCACTTTCGCTCAGGTCGCGCATACAAGAACGGGCAAGTTCATCCAAATTAAATAAGGCTCTCAACGGTGGTTTAGCCCCCGCCTCGAGCTTAAAGAAATCGAGTAAATCGGAAGTGACCAAGTTGAGGTGCTTGGCGGCGTTCTCGAGTTGCAGCAGTTGCTCGCGTTGTTCTGGGTCTAGGGAGGTGTCCTCGAGTGTATCTGAAATCCACAGAATCACACTTAACGGGGT
>JAYWHB010000628.1:0-7042 GCA_043777915.1 Deinococcales bacterium | reverse complement strand
AACAAGACAACTTGCGCTTGGTTCTCGAGGATTCGTTTAACCGCAAACCGCAACGAGCCGTGCAATTGGTATCGTTGCTTTGGTACTTCTGGTATGCCCGAGCCTATTATGAAGAAGGAGGGCGTTGGCTTGCCCGTGCAGTTATACTTAACGCACCCGATACGCAAACTCGAGTCGAATTGCTGACTGGTTTTGCCTACATGATTCAAGATAGGTCACGCTATAATGAAGGGTACGCGGCTGCCGATGAAATCCAAAACCTAAGCCCAGATAATCCAATGCACCAAGCCATGGCTGATCGAGTTCGTGGGGCTGTGGCACTGAATGAACCAGATTTAGAACGCTCAGAGCAGTGCTTTTCTCGAGCGCGAGCCAAATTCTTCGACCTTGATCTCAAGCATTATGCAATCTGTACCCAAAACTTGGGGATTGTTAAAGTTGAGCGTGGTGATTTTCTTGGCGCAAAACCGCTGCTCGAGGAAGCTATTGGCTTGCTGCGCGATCTCGGGGGTTCGCTGCGCTTGGCAGCTGCACTGACTTCACTTGCCCGCGTGCTGGGTTCGATTGGCGATGTAGAGACCCAAGCACAACTGCTTGAACAAGCTCAAATCTGTTCTGAGGAAGTTGGCGATATGTACCAACTGAGCGGGATTTATATAAATTGGGCAAACAATGCTGTGCAACGCAGACAGCCCAACAAAGCCAGAGATTATTTACAGACTGGTCTTAGAATAGCTTGGAAATCTAAGCTGATGACTTTAATCGGTCTCATCCTGATTGAATTCGTTCCACTCGAGACCGAACCCAAACGCGCCTTACATTTAATTGGCGCAATAAAAGCCCATTGGCAAGATTTTCATTATGAAACCGAAGAACAAGAACGCCATAGCCTCGAGACAATTCGAGCCAATAGCGGCTTTGATGCCACACAATGCCATTTGCTCGAGCTTCAAGGTGGACGCTTGAATCTAGGAGAAGTTATCCAGTACGCACTCGAGAATAGTCAGCAGCTTGTGTCACATGGTTAAGGACTTAGGGAAAGCAAAAGAAGGGGCAACCATGTGTGTCGGGTAGCCAGAAGTCAGTACCATACCCTCGAGATGCAAGGTGAGGGCATGATACTGGAGCTTAGAATGGACAATTCTAAATTACTTTTTGGTTAGGGAAAAACTAACTTTGGCAATTTCTTTACCATTGTCAGTATTGCTTAGGTTTATACCAACCAGTTTGCTGTTTGTAATTGCAACAGTACCCGCCAAATCAAGTATGGCTGACTTATCACTGTCATAAAAATATTTTGCAGCAAATGCACCTTGTGCATTGACTGTACCACTGGTGATTGAGCCAGGTCCGCTCTGAGGATTTGCGATTGTTCCATTTAATTTACCATCGTTGGCAATAATAACGGTGATTTCTCCGGCTGGATCGATTGGCGCATCATTCCCTATTTTCACAGAAAAAAGTCCAGCCCAAGTACCGGCGAACGGACTGACTAGTGGGGTTTGATTACACGAAACAAAAGTGACCAACGAGAGCAGCAATACAGCAAACTTTTTCATAGATACATCCTTATTGAATGGTGGCTCGAGACAAACTACACAAATGACGAACCTAGTGATTCGTTAATCGAGTTTATGCAAGCAGCGTAGAACAGCCGTGAGACGTAACCCTTGAGTCATCTCACGGCTGTTATTGTGCGGTATAAAACGTTGTATCACTGATGGAAAAATGGCTAAAGTCACCAATAACTTACAGTGGCAAGACATCGGCACAGACGGCACAAAATATAGTTTACTCGAGGGCAAACGTGACGTGGCTGGCACGGGTTTTACCTATGCTTTTTTAATCCCTCGTGGTTTTTGGGATGCTCCGCATTGGCACACCGCCGATGCTCGAGTGGTGGTGCTGCGCGGCACGTTGTACTTGGGGTATGGCGAAACTTTTGACCATGCCAAACTCGAGGCATACCCTGCGGGAAGCGTAGTTTTTGTTCCAGCCAAGGCGGTGCATTCTGATGGCAGTTTAGAGGAAACCCTGATTGTTGGCATGGCAATTGCACCTTGGTCTACGCACTATGTTGACTCGAGTATTCTGGCTTCGGCAGGAACAATATAAAAAACATCTCGAGGGTTTTAGGCTCGAGATGTTTTAAGCTCCGGTTTTTTTAGCTGTCGGGCTGCATCACTAAATCAACCGCCGTTTTGTTCTCGCCAGCCCCAATAGTCACGGTACTCGAGACTTGTGGTTCGTTGGCATCAAGGGCGCTGTTGCCGTTTAGATCGTTGTAAGCTGTGACTTTGTATGTTCCGGCTGGAAGGTCGGTCAGGTTGTAGGTGACAGCCGTTTTAGACAAGCTAATTTCAACTTGCTTGGTCTGACTTGCGTCGGTGGTATTGTCGGCACGAACAAAATTCTTGGTGACTTTAACCACTGGTGGGGCTGGCGGGGTTGGTGGGGTCGGTACATCTGTTCCAGTGACTGCTTCTTTGACTTTCTCTAAGGTTTTAGCCGCGTCCACCAAACCAGAACCACAAAAAGCATCGGTCACAGCAGCATTGCCATTGGCACAATCGCCAGCCGCCAGTGCTTTGGCGTTATTTTTGAGGAAGGCAAGGGTTTTGGTGTAATCCAGTGTGGGGTCAATACCGACCATTAAACTAACCAAACCAGCCACATGTGGCGAAGCCATGCTTGTGCCTTGGATACTGCCTAGGTTGAACTGATTGGTGACTTTGTTAAAGTAATTGCTGTAAACACCAGCTTCTTGGTCTGTGCCATTTACATTGATTGATAATTCGGTGTCGCCACCAGGTGCCATGACATCCACTCGAGCGCCGAAGTTTGAGTAACCAGCCCGTTTGTTGGTCGGACCAGTTGCACCGACGGTAATGACGTTGTTGCAACTGGCTGGCGATTTTGGCTTACTGACATTTTCAGTTTCGTTGCCAGCCGCCACAACAATGATTTTCCCTTTGCCTGTCAGAAGGTTGTAGGCAGCTTGTTCAGTTTCTGAACAAGGGTTGTCGCCACCCAAGCTCATGTTGATTACTTTAGCGGGATTGGAGTTGGCTGGTACACCGTCTATCGCCTCGCCACCAGCCCACAACACACCGTCGGTAATGTCTGCTCCTGTGCCGCCACCCTTACCCAGCACACGGACATTGAGTAACTTGGCTGCCCAATTGACCCCAGCCCCAAATTGTCCGTTGTTGGTGGTTGCTCCCATTGTTCCAGCCACGTGCGTACCATGTAGACCGATGCGGTTGTCGTAGGGGTTGGCATCACGTCCATCGCCGTCTTCGGCAGTTGTAGCTTCAGAGATAAAGTCATAACCAATGTTACTTGCCATGCGCCCAGCAAAATCTGGATGGGTTTTGGTGTCTGTATCGGTAAGGTTATAAAGCATTCCGTCATCTACAACAGCCATGACGGTGGTGGCAACACCTGTACTGATGTCCCATGCAGCAGGTAAATTCATGGCGTTGTAGTGCCATTGTACCTTGTATTCCGAGTCGTTAGGAACAGCCAACGCCTGATAACGATAATTGACTTCGGCGTATTCAACATCGCTACGATTTGAAAGTTGCCGCACCATCTCGAGGGTTTGTTCGGCATTGGCGTTGGCACGAAATAAACTGGTTTTGGCTAAGCCTAAAGCCCGCACTCGAGCCAATTGCAAACCGCCAGCTTGCAAAGTAATGGCATTGGTGGCTTGAATTTTGCTCTTGAATTTAACGATTACTTCACCAGCCACAAAATTATTTGCACTGGATGGTTTGGTTGTACCCGGACTGACCGTACCAGAAATCGAACCATTGCCACCACCACAGCCAATTAAGCCTATGGTTAGCACACCTAGGATAGAGAGGGTTTGAACGACACGTTGTTTCATATTTGAACCTCCTGCATTACTTCTACCACACAAAGACTACCAAAGAAGCATCACACAATCGTCAAATGAAATTCTTCATCCACTTCTTGTAAAATAGATACTATTCAAAGTAGCGTCGCACCAGCGTCGCATGGGAGGGGCGCACCAGTCAACTAGCTCGAGAGCAACCGAATTTGTTGTACCAGCACAGTTATTTCTTGAGGTGCTGAATTTAGCAATGTTCGCTTCTCGAGTAAAGCCAAGGCAATTGTTCTGTCGTCATCCAAAGTTTTTGGGTGCTGTGCAACTGTTTGCAGCAAGCTGCCAACCAATTTTGCGGGTAAGTGAGGCTGCTTGGCATACTCGAGAAAAACCGTTAGGGTTCTTGGCAAATCTTGGCGTGACCATGCCATTTTGAGGGCTTCTTGCAGATGGGTGTTATCCTCTGAAAGCTGAAATAGCCTAATCAGCCAATCAATTTGTAGGGAATTTTGGGTATTGAGGCTTAGACTCTGCTCCAAGGCTTCTTTGGTGTACAAAAAGGCTTCATTAGGCTGCTCGAGACTTTGGTAACAGATGGCTATCGAAGCCGAAATATTATAGCTTAGGGTCAGTTCGCCGGCTTTTTTGGCAAGTTCATAGGCAGCTAAAAATAACTTTAGGGCTTCTTGGTGCTGCTCTTGATAGCTCAGCATCGCTGCCAGACCGTTGAGGTTGTATAACTCGCCAATTTGGTTGTGCAACTGCCGAAATAAACCAATGGCTTCTAAATAATGCGTTTCGGCAGCGCTAAAATTCTCGAGCAAATCCTCGGAAATGGCTACCCAGCCTAAGCAGACCGCCCGCAGACGTTCATTGCCCAGCGCTTCGGCTTGGATTAGGGCAGCCCGACGGTGCAAAATGGCGCTTTGGTGATCGTTGTTGGAAGTGGCAATCGTTCCTAAGTTGCCTAAGCCCCAAATCATCGTTTCGCGTTCCTCAAGGTCGGCTAATAAAGCCAACCCCCGTTCAGTTTGGCGTTGCGAAAGTTGGAATTGTCCTAAGCGCTCAAAAAATTTGGCTTGATGAATCAGCAGTGTTCCGAGGGTGGCGGGGTCTTGCACAACATCAATGGCTTTGGCAAACATTTCTATCGCTTCTTGGCAACGCCCCCTGGCATCAAAAAAGCGCATCAGGGCTTCGGCGGCGGTTTTGAGTAAATGCAGTTGTTGATTTTGGATTGCCCACTGCCATGCCGCGCCAATGTTTTCAAATTCAAGTTCTAAGGTCTCGAGGGCAGCTTTGGAATTCCCGAAGCGAATGTTCTCTAAACCAAGTTGTAAAACCCGAAAGTAATACTGGGCGTGTTTTTTGTAGGCAATTTGGGCTTCTTTGGGTTGCTCGAGCAGTTTTTGGCTCATAAATTGGTGCAGCAAGCGGTGGCGGCGATAACGCCCTTCTTGGGTTAAAGAAAACAAAGATTTATCGGTCAGGCTGCTTAAAACCACCACCGAAGTTTCGCCAACCAATTGCCCCGCTTCTTTACTAAATCCATTGCGAAAAACCGAGAGGCTTTTTAGGGCTTGTTGTTCGTTATGGGTTAGCAGATTCCAAGAGTATTCAAAAACAGCACGGATACTGCGGTGGCGTTCAGTGCGGTCTGGGCTTGAACTGACCAAAAAGTCGAGGTTTTTAGCAATTTCTGCTGCAATTTCGCTTAAGTCAAGCGAGCGCACCCAGACCGCCGCCAATTCGATTCCAAGGGCTAAACCATCCACCAAACGGCAAATCTCGAGGATTAAAGGCAGGTTGTTTTGGTCGGTTGTAAAATCGGCTTTGACTCGTTTGGCGTGTTGAATAAAAAGCTGCACCGCCTCGAGACTATGAATTTCTTCTGGCTTTAGGGTTTCTGGCAAATAAAAGGCTTCGACGGCTAAAAGTTGCTCACTGACTAAGCCCAAAGGTTCTCTCGAGGTTGTCAGTAGCATCAGGTTTGGGCAGTCTTGCAATAACTGACCAAGATGGACTGCCCCAGCCAAAAGATGCTCGAAATTATCGAGTACCAACAACAGTTTTTTATCACCGATAAACTGCGCTACTTGCACAATTGGCGACTCTGAGCCAAAAAACACCAAGCCTAAACCTTCGGCAATTGCATTGGGAATGACATTGGGGTTCTCGAGCGGCACAAGACGGACAAAAACCACTTCACAAACTTTTTGTTGTTCATGGGTAAATTGCAGTGCCATACGGGTTTTTCCGACCCCGCCAGCCCCGACCAGTGTTACCAAGCGCTGCTGGCGCAAAGAAAATAGATTGCTCAGTTCTGCCATCAGCATCTCGCGTCCAACAAAAGCGGTCAGTAAGGCAGGCAAGGTGTTGGGACGCACCACCGTTGTGACTGCCGTTGCCCTACCCTGCACCAAGCCTTGGCGCAACCCAACCGCCAAATGCTCGAGATGACGCGGCGGCGGCAAGCCAAGCTCGAGTTCTAAATGCTCGGTAAAATTTTGGTAGCAACGCAAGGCGGCTGACTGTTGCCCCGCTTGGGCTGCAATTTGCAAATAAAGTTCAAGCGCTTCTTCGTCGAGCGGGTCAGTCACAAATAAAGTCTCGAGTAAGCCCAAGCCATCTTTGGTTTGATTGGACTGGTGTAAGAATCCAGCTTGTGCCAGCACTGCCCCACGTCGTAACCCAGACAATGCCAGACGTTCTGCCAGCAGCCAAGCCGTAAATTCGGGGCTGTCGTCGCTGCCAAAACCAGCCAAGAACTGACCTGTATAGAGCCTCAAGGCTTCTGCCCAAGACTGATTTCTAATCGCTTGGCGAAAGAGGGCAACATCGGTCTGGACATTCCAGCGCAGATGCTCGAGTTCGATTTCTAAGTCGTATTTTAGGGTTTTGGTGCGCCCAAGTAAATGCCGTAAATTCTTGCGGGCGCTTTGTGAATCGGTCTCTGACCAAAAAAGGTAGGACAGTTGTTCTCGAGAAACCCAATCTTCTTGGCTTGCCAAATACGCCAGTAAGCGAAAGCGTTTATCGTCGGCAAAAACGATTCCCTGCCAGCCAGCCACACCAAATAATTGTAGTTGCGGGGCTGCCATTTGGTCAGTCTAACTTAAACCAGCAATTGCCCTGTGGGACGTAGCACCAATTTAGGTATGCTTCTGGCATGAAAACGATTTACGATGC
>JAYWHB010000627.1:0-7054 GCA_043777915.1 Deinococcales bacterium | reverse complement strand
ATGAGAAAAGTCACGCTAGAATGGATTGAACGTGCCGAGGAAGACTTGGCAGCATTGCGTCATTTGGATGTCAATGAAACACCCAATGTGGCAGGAGTCCAAGCCCAACAAGCTGTGGAAAAATTCTTAAAAGCCACTTGGTTAGAACTTGGTTCGCCTGTGCCAATGACCCATGACCTTGAAGAATTATGGGTCGGTGTGGAAACTCAAGTCCAATGCGAAATCAATTTGAGGTCGTTGATTATGCTGTCCCCGTTTGGAACAAGTGTCCGCTACCCAGCAAAAAGAATCACGCCAACTCAGGCAGCTTGGGCGGTGGAATTTGCCTTGGAAACGTGCAGCAAATTAAAAATCTGGTTGGTCAATGCCAATAAGTAATAATGTGTCGAGTAATGGGTCGCCACGTCGTTATCAACACCGTCAATAGATGGTTTTTTTTGGTGTGAACGTGTAACATAGACAACATGAAGAAATTCTTTGGACTATCCGCGATTGTCCTTGCACTGGCGGCTTGCGCCCCAAGCAGTAACGTCTCGAGCCTAGAAATGGACTTTGCACCAGCCACACCGCTGGGCGCACGAATCACAGGTTCTGGAACACTGGTCAGTTCAAGTAGTGGTTTAACACGAATCCGTCTCGAGTTGCGCGGCTTACCCGCCAATAGCAGCCTTGGGGCTGGGGTCTTTGTCGGTTCTTGCACCAACCAAGGACACCTGCGAATTGAACTCCCAGACCTTCGCAGCGATGGTGGTGGTAATGCCACATTGGACACCAGTTTTAAGAACGGCAACACACCATCCCAAGCCTATGTCAATGTTTTCCAAAAAACCCAAGCTGATGGCTACGGCACGGCTCTGGCTTGCGCTAACCTCAAATAAGTTTTTAAGTGGCAGCCCTCGAGATTTGAGGGCTGTTTTATTTTTTCAAAAAGCGTTTCGTCAGGCGTTCAACTTCAGGCACTCGGAAAATCACACATAAAAGAATGTAAACTGCCCCCCCTATCCCCCCAGCCACCACACAATGCAGTAAACCATTGACCGCGCCTCTGGTATACGGCAGGAGGCTCGAGACACTAACCGCCACAAAATACGTTGCTATAGCGGCTAAACCAACTTTTAAGGTATGACCAACCAGTTTTTTCCACGGTAAGGTAATTTGTTTGTGCAGCACCGCCACATAAACCCCAACCATCAGCCAGCCAGAAATGGCGGTCGCATAATTCATGGTCACAAAACCAAAACGTGCCAACAACAGATACAAACCTGTGTTGAGTAAAAATGCCACGGTAGAAATAATAACGGCTTCTCGAGTCCGTTCTCTGGCATAGAATGCTCTGGTTAAAAGCTGCACCAAACCCCACGGCGCAATTGCCAAGGCAAAAGTAGGCAACAGTGCCACAGTCGGGTTAAACACCAAGTCCGAAATCTTTTTGGTCATCTCGAGCAAGGCACTGGTGATGCTAGGTGCAAGCGCCCATAGTAAGGCAGAAACACCTGCCGAAAAAAACAACACCAGTTTTGAGTATTGCATGACTGTATCCCGAAAAGGTTGCCACTGTTGCGAAGAAGCGTACTCGGATAAACGCGGATAGGCGGCAGTAGCAGGAGAGACCGCAAATAAACCTTGCATGGTTAAAAAAATGATTTCGGCATTGCGAAACCCCGTTAGCGTCCCCTCACCAAAACTGGTCAGCAAACCAATCAAAATAACACTTAGGAACTGCCTCGTACTGGTTGTAAAGGCAAAAGGTGCCATTAAACCCAAAGCTCGAGACAGCCCAGAGTGCCACTTAAAACTTGGTAAACTCAGCAGTCCAGACTTTCGTAAACTGGGTAACTGCACCAATAACTGGGCAAAGCCACCAAAAGTGGTGAATAAACCAAGCCAGAGCGCCTGATTGGGGAACAGCACAAACCCTAAAATCGTGACCAAATTAAACGCTAACGGCGCAAATGCGGTTGCGCCAAATTTTTCTTCGGCGTTCAGTAAACCCATCACCAGTGCTGACAAAGAAATACCCATTAAAAAAGGCATACACAACCGCGCCAAGTAGACGGTTAAATCCTTATCTAGTTGGTTATTTTGCGCTCCAGAAAAAATACTCGAGACTTGCAGTAAATCCACGATTTGCGGTGCAAAAATAATTCCCAAGCCAACAATCAGAGCATTGACCCCCAGCAGTACCCCCAGTAAACTCGAGGCAAAGGCTTTGCGCTCCGACGGCAAAAGCCGCTTATAGACTGGAATAATGCTGTTAGAAAGTGCGCCTTCGGCAAGCAGTTCCCGAAATAGATTCGGGATGGTACTAGCAACATTATAGGCATCGAGCAGTTTGGCATCAAAATTACTATTGAGTAATGCCTGACGTAATAATCCAAGCACTCGACTCGAGAGTGTACCGCTCATTACGGTCAAAATATTGCGGCTCGAGCTTTTGCGAACTGGGGCGGTTTCGGTTTCCACTAAACGCTAGGTTATCACGCAGTATGAAGTAAAAATGATGCTTGTTCAGCTTTTGGCTCAACATCTTTGGTATCAGACCAAGCTCAGCATTTTCGAGCGCAAAATCTTCAGGGTTTTTTCGACATCCACTTGCCATTCGATTCGGTCTCTAAAAGGCTTAAATCCTAAGCTGTGGTTGATTTTTAGCATCGGGGCGTTGCTGTCAGCGTTACCGGTGCGGATGCAATTGACACTTGGGCGTTCTTGTAAAATACGTTCAATCATTGCAGCTTTTAACCATGCCCCTAAACCGTGTCCTCGGTGCGTTGGGTCTACACCTGTTCCGTACTGCCCAGCGATTTTAGGACGATTGTGATGCCAGCCTGTTTCGGTAAATCCAGCATAATGCCCAGTTTGTTTGTGCTTGGAAATGCAGAGCCACCATTGCTGTTCGTTTTTCTTGGCGTTGGCTGCGTCTTGCAATAATTTTTCTGGAGTGGCTTTCCAATCATTAAACTCGAGTTCGCCCCTAGGGGCAGTGTTCATCACCTCAAAGACAGCACAGATTTTTTGCAATTCTGCCTGATCGTCTGGGTACTGACCATCAAACCAAATCAGTTCATAGTGGTCAGTTGGGGCATTCTCGAGTGAATGCCTAAGATAGTCTTGGTTCAGTTCAGAAAACAAGAGTTGGTTGGTGTGTTCTTCTTGTCCAAATTTCGCCCCAAAAGTCTCGGCAAATGGTCTCCCGCCTTGGCGCATACCATCGGTGGCAGCAAACAGTTTTCTGCGTCCAAGTGGATAAATTTCCTCGAGTAAAGCCAGTAAAATGCGAGAGCCATGTCCTTGGCGATAATACTCAGGAGCGACTGCCACTTCTACCCAACCTGATTCTGGGTTTTCTTTGTCATCACTGCGCCAATCGGCATTGGCAACACCAATCACTTGCCCATTGTGATAAATCGTAAAAACTCGGGTGACAAGGTGTTCAGGTGGTTCTTTGAGCCAACGGCGGCGTTCTTCCCAAGGAATCGGAGGGTCATCAGGAAAAATTTCGGCTCGTCGAGCATTCCAAAAGTCATGGTGCAGCAAGAGTTCATCATCTGAGGCGGTTTTCAAGTCAACAAGTTTAGGAATCATAAGACCAGTTTACCGAAAAATTGCGTATTCAGACATCGGTAAATTGGCGTATCTTGGTTAGAGACTGTAAATATATAGTACGCAGATTATTGCTAATCAGAACAGTTGGATACTCAAATTTTAGGCACTGTTTCTTTGGCGTAACTTTGGCGTAACTGAAGACAGCCAAGGTTCAATTTACCCATGTTTATAAAAATGGAGTCTTGCTCATCCACATCTACAGCTACGCTTCAGCCAAGCGTCAGCTTGATTATTTAAGCTGCATTTCGCGGCGCACTACAAACCCATTCAAAGCGCTGTACAGGAGCTTTATGATTAAGGACAAAGTAAAATCAGGGGCAACAGCCGCAAAAAATCTGGATTGGTCATGAGACACCTCGAGTTTAAGAATATCTAGCTTGCTTAAAGGCATTTTGTTTAATGGCTGAAGTAAACCTGAATAGCACATGATTAGTGAATCTGAATAACAAAACGGAGACTTTATGTTTAAGAAAATCCTTATCCCAGTAGATGGCTCAGAACACAGTCAAGAAGCTGTCAGGGTTGGCATTGAATTTGCCAAGCAACTACAAGCTCAAATTGTTTTTACTTATGCCCAAGCTGCTTTTGTTACCGAAGCCGATGGACAAAAAATTCTTGCTCCAAGTCAAAAACTAGCCGAACAGGCAGGAATAGTCCATCAGACCCATTTTATTGATGGTGATAGACAAGACATTGGCGATGCAATCACCGACGAATCCAGCCGTTCAAACTGCCAAATGATTATTATGGGAACACACGGACGAGATGGCATTGCCCGTCTTTTACTAGGCAGTATTGCCGAACAAGTCAGCCGTCAGGCAAACGTCCCCGTGATGTTGGTGCGACCAAGTAGCACCCAAACCCCACAATTCAAACGAATTCTGGTCGCCGTAGATGGCAGCCCCCTGAGCCTACAAGCCTTAAATACCGCCAATCAACTGGCTGCAACCCTTGGCGCGAACCTCGAGATTATCCATGTTATTCCGAGTGTCAATTCCATCTACGGCTATACCGACATGGCATATGCTCCAATGCTAGACGTAACACAAATTGAAAAAGACCTCGAGAATGGTAGTCAAGCAATCATCAAAGCTGCCTTAGCCAGCCTCGAGACCAATCCAATTAAAGTTACGCATGTTCGAGCCGAAAGTATCCCTGCTAAACTCCTAAGCGTTAGCCAAGCGATTCTTTTGGTCATCAGCGAACACAAAAGCGATTTGATTATCATGGGAACACATGGTCATATCGGTCTCGAGCGGCTGCTCTTGGGCAGTGTTGCCGAAGCCGTTTCGCACCATGCCAAAATCCCGATATTACTGATTCGCGCCGACTCAAATAAGCCAGTTGCACCACTATTAACCAATGGTCTGCAAGATGCTCTGGAACAGGGTTTACTGGATGCTCCAGAACAACGCTAAAAACTTGGCTGTCTCATTATCGCTGTGAAAAAAATCGAATTGATGCCAATACTTGAACTTGTTGCTTAAGTAACTCAAGCATAAATTCCTGTGGCTAGAAAATTTGATTTGCCCACGCTGCTGGCTTGAGTATGACGGCAGCCTTGCAAAATAAAAACATCTGCCAAAATTTTCTTCAGCTTAGAATCAGTTGGTGGTAGTAAACTTTGTGGTATGAGTTGCTGTTTCATCAAAAAAAGTTGTTGCGCTCTTGTCTGAGTTTCGTATTCTGGTTGCCGACGATGAACCACGGATTCGTAGTTTTTTGCGGCGTGGACTGAGCTTAGAAGGCTACGAGGTTCTCGAGGCAGATTCTGGGGCAGCAGCCGTCGAACTGACCCGAACGGCTAAGCCAGACCTGATTATTCTTGATTGGATGATGCCCGGTATGGATGGTCCAGAAGCCCTGCGACACATTCGCAAGGCTGGCAGCATCATTCCGATAGTCTTTATGACGGGTCGAGATGGTTTGGCGGAAGAGGGAATCGCGTTAGGGGCAAATGATTATTTTCATAAGCCGATAGAATTTAATTTGCTGCTCGAGAAGATAAAAACTTTTTTACCAAGTAAACTTATTCTGGCATAAGCGGTAAGCGCAACACTGCCGTTGTGCCAACGCCAACCGAACTCTCGAGCCAAAGTTTGGCGTGGTGCTGTTCGGCAATCCAGCGAGCAATTGGTAAGCCAAGCCCTGTACCACCCGTCTGGCGTGAGCGCGAAGTATCGGTGCGGTAAAAACGTTCAAAAACCCGCTCGAGTTCTTCGGGGGCAATGCCTTGTCCACTGTCCGAGACCCGCAATTCGGCATGGTCGGTCTGGTGTTGCAAACTCAAGCTGACCTTTCCACCTTCTGGCGAGTATTTCATCGCGTTATCGAGCAGAATCAGCACCAATTGCTTGAGTTTACTGGCATCGCCAAGCACCAAAGCCGACTCGATTGTACCCAGTTCGAGTTGATTTTGAACATCCAAATGGGTTGCACTTTTTAAGGTTTCTGAAACCAGCACCGACAATTCAAGTGGCTCGAGCCGTAGACCGTCGCCAGCGTCACCTCGGGCTAACGCCAATAAATCGTTAGCAAGGTTTGCTAGGCGGGTGGCTTCTCGGGCGCTGTCACTGATGGCTTCTTGGCGGTCTTGGCTGGGCATATTTGGGAAGCGTTCCAGCACCTCGAGATTGCCCTGAATGACCGCCAAGGGAGCGCGTAACTCGTGGGCAGCATCGGCTAAAAAACGCTGTTGGCTTTCGGCAAGCACGCGCAGTTTTTCTTTGGTTTCGGCAACCAAAATTTCGGTGTTGTGGCGGTCGGTCACATCACGAAAAAAGACCGTGATACCGTTTTCGACTGGCACGACCCGAACCTCGAATTGGGCGGACAGGGCTGGATAATACGCCTCAAGGTCTACCGTCACCCGTTCGGTCATGACTTTTTTATAACCCGTTTCAAAGACTGTACCAAGCACTTCTGGGAAAACCACCCAATAGTTATGACCAACCATATTTTGCAGCGATTGCTGGGCTAAGCGTGCGCCGTTGGCATTGATATAACTAATTGTCCAGTCAAAATCTATTGCCATTAAACCGTCGGCTAGGCTTTCAAAAACCGTTTCGGTCTGGCGTTGTAAACGCTCGCGCTCGAGTTCGGCTCGTTTTAAGGCATCCATCTCGAACAACACCAGCACTGCGCCATCTATTTGATTTTCTAGGCTGTAATACGGACGAATCCGCAACAAAAACCAGCGCCCATCGCGGTCTCGGATTTCATGGTCGGTTGCTTGGTGCTGCTTAATCACTGCTAAAACAAGTGCTTCTAAATGGGGCAAGTTCAACAAAAAGCTCAGCCGACTGACTGGCTGCCCAAGGTCGCTGCCACGCAGCCCCAAGGTGCTTTCGGCTTGTGGGGTAAAACGTTGCACCGCCAAATCCAAACTGACCGCCACAATTGCCAGTTCAGCACTGGCTTGAAAATTGGTCAAGACGGTATTTAAGCGCCC
>JAYWHB010000626.1:0-2548 GCA_043777915.1 Deinococcales bacterium | reverse complement strand
GAAACCAGCAACCCGTCATCATCAGCGAATTTGGCGGTATTGCTTACTCCCAAGACAACACTGGTTGGGGTTACAGCCGTGCCACTGATGCCACAAGTTTTCTCGAGCAGTACAAAGCCCTCCTAAACGCCATTCATGCTTGCCGAACAACCCTGAGCGGTTTTTGTTACACCCAATTAACCGATACCTACCAAGAAGAAAACGGACTGCTTTTTATGAACCGCACCCCCAAAGCCAATCTCGAGCAACTTTCGGCAGCCACACGAGGACAATTTCTTGTTCTTGAACCCCATTCAAACCCATTGGGTTATTCGCACGGCTGGCTCGAGCGCCAGCAAAAAATAAAGGAGGCATTATGAAAGTCAGTACCTCGGTTAAACTTGCCATTGGATTTGGAATTCTTGGAATAGCGGCAGTCGCCGTTGCCCAAGGCGTAACCACCTACAAAGGACCAAAAGTCGAAATTACTTATCTGCACGGTTTTACGGGTGCAGACCGCCCGGTCATGGAACAACTGGTCAAAAGTTTTAACGATGCCAACCAAAACATTGTGGTTAAAGCCACAGCCCAGCCTTGGGGGACAACTTGGAATCAAATCGAGCCACTGGTTGCCGCCGGACGCGCCCCAGATGTAGCAGTCATCAACGAAGACCAAGTGACCCGCTTTATTGCCCGTGGCGCACTGACCGAAATGACCGCCTCGATGCTGCGAACCGCCGGCATTGATAAAGGTCGGTTCTACGCGCCGTTATTTGCCACTTCGGATTACAAAGGTAAATCCTACGGTGTGCCAGTCTCGAGTGTCGCTTATGTGATGTTCTACAACAAAGCACTGCTAAAGAAAAACGGGATTGCCAGCGCTCCAAAAACCCGAGCCGAATTGTTGGCCGCTGCCAAAGCCTGCACCTCCGATAAAGCTGGTAAGAAACCAGGCGAAGCTGGATTTGACGGCAAGAACTTAGACACATGGGGCATTAGCCTGTACAACAACTGGGTTGGCGCTCGACTTGCCTACAGTGCCATTTTGCAAAACGGTGGCAGTCTGACCGACAAGGACAACAACGCAGCCTTTAACTCGCCAGCCGCCATCGAAGCCGTACAATTCTTAGTGGATTTAATTCAAAAAGAAAATGTTGCCCGCAGCAACGCCACCGAAGAAGCCGAACTGGCAGCCTTCTCCCAAGGCAAGGTTTGTATGTTCCCATCTGGGCAATGGTACTTAGACCGCTTTGAGAAAAACCCAGATTACGCCCTGACCTTTGTACCACGCATCGGCAGCAAACAAGATGCCACATGGGGCGGCTCGAGCCACCTGACCCTACCTAAACAACCCGCCACCTACGACCGCAACAAACGCCTTGCTGCGATGGCATTTGTCAACTGGATGAGCTTACCAGCCCAAAACCTGAGTTGGACTGCTACTGGCAGTTTACCGGTAATGAAAGCCGTTGCCGATGACAAACGCTTTGATGGCATGGCAATCAGTGGGATTTTTGACAAGCTCGGCAATGTTTTTGCCACTTCTGGTTTCCCATGGGGCGGACAAGTCTTAGGACCATTTGATGGTGCATGGGAACGGGCGTACCTCGGCAAGCAAGATGTCAAAACGGCGCTTGACCAAGGTGTTTCTGAAGCCAACAAGCAAATTGCACAGGTTCGCAGCCAGTTCAAATAGTTCGTAATCATCCCACTTGCATTTTCAATAGCATAAGACTTACGCAGGTCAGGGCGGGCATAAAACCATGTACTCCGACTTAATCAAGAAAAACGTGTGCAACGTGAAAAAATCCTCCCCTGTCGTTAGACAGGTGGAGGTGGCACGAGTGCAACGAGTGACGGAGGGGTCTGCAACGCGTAAATGAAGAGACGCTGTGCGAGACCCCTCCGACGCGCTTCGCTTGCCACCTCCCCTGCTTCGCGGGGAGGACTAAAACCAAGTGTCAAATCACGGATTGGAATTTGAGATTTGTTGTCACAAACAACAAAAACGATTAAGTCGGAGTCAATGGCATAAACCCGCCCCTACGGTTGAATTGCGAAAAAGTCGTGTCCAACCGTAGCTCTTGTAGGACGGCATTCTTCAACAATGTGCGTAAGTCCTATGCTTCTTTGCCCAAGGAGAACCATGACACAGACTCGAGAATTGATAAATCGGCTCGAGACACGGCGGGTCGGATGAGTGCCGTGTCAGCACCAGCGCGGCAGGCTCGAGTCCGCGGCTCGTTCTTGGCGCTTAACGAGACCAATCCGCTTGTGCCTTACTTATTTTTGCTGCCCCATGCGATTTTTTTTCTGGTGTTTATCGTTTATCCGGTGGCGTTTGGTTTTTATGTCAGTCTGCATCAATGGGATTTACTCAGTGGCAATTCGCCATTTGTGGGTTTGAAGTATTACGTGCAAATTTTTGATGGCTCGAGTCCGCAGTCGCAATTTTTTTGGAGTACCTTAATACAATAGTTCGGAACGTTTTTGAAAAAGTGGAAGCCATCAATTAAGCTGTGAGTATCTAAAATCCACACTTAAAAGTAGCTTCCTATGAATATCCTAA
>JAYWHB010000625.1:0-2549 GCA_043777915.1 Deinococcales bacterium | reverse complement strand
GTCCACTCGAGCCGACCAGCACGGGGATTTCAAAGGCATACAGCGCCATGCCTTGGGGGTTCTCGAGAATGTTAATTTCGGTGTACTCGAGCTTGGCTGTTTTTAACAAGGCTTTGGCTTTATCACACAGTCCACAATTTGGTTTGGAATACAAAATAAGTTCACACATGGGCTGCATGGCTCGAGGCGGGGTTGTCATGGACACCAGCCATCAGCAAACCCAGTTTTTCTTCGGTGGCTTCTTTTTGCAGCATCTCACCAACAATTTCACCTTCGTACATCACCAAAATTCGGTCTGATAAACTCATCACTTCGCCAAGGTCGGCACTGACCAATAACACCCCTAAGCCTTTGTCTCGAGCTTGCACAATACTGGTATGAATAAATTCAATTGCACCAATATCTACACCACGGGTCGGTTGGGATGCCACAAGTATTTTTGGGTCACGATTCATTTCGCGTGCCACAATGATTTTTTGAGCATTGCCACCACTGTAACTTTTGGCTGGATTTTCTATACTTCGCGGACGAACATCAAATTCTTCGATTAACGCCCGAGCATTTTTTTCTATCGCATCAAATTTTAAGAGTCCTAGCGAACCACAAAATTCATCGGTAAAATGATCGCCTAAAATCAGGTTTTCTTGGGTGCTGTACTCAACCACCAAACCGCGTTCGTTCCGGTCTTCTGGGATATGCGAGACACCCGCCATTCGCACCGCTCGAGCATCGGCTTTCACGGTTTTGCCAGTGTACAAAATTTGTCCAGCGTAATGCTCTAAACCCGTAATGGCTTCGACAAGTTGCGATTGACCATTGCCCTCGACTCCGGCAATACCGACAATTTCGCCTGCATGAACCGTAAACGAGACATTATTGACCTTTGGGATTTCGCCTTTGTGTCCAACCGTCACGCCTTTTAGCTCGAGGGCAGCCTCGGTGGGTTTAGCCTCAGCTTTTTTGACTTGCAGCACCACTTCACGCCCAACCATCATGTTGGCAATTTGTGGCGGGGTAATGCCCGGGGTGGGGACTGTGCCAATCATTTTGCCATTTCGCATCACCGAAATTCGGTCAGACACTTCAATCACTTCACGCAACTTGTGAGAAATAAAAATTACCGCATTGCCATCGTGGGCGTACTGCTGCAAGAACTTAAAAAGCTCCTCGGTCTCGAGCGGCGTTAAAACAGCCGTCGGTTCATCCAGCACAAGAATACTGCTTTCACGATAAAGCATTTTGAGAATCTCGACTTTTTGTTGTAAACCCACAGGCAACTCTTCGATTAAATCGTCTGGCGAGAGTTCAAAATTAAATTGTTTAATCAGCTTATCTACTTTTTTACGAGCCGCAGCAAAATCTACACTGAATTTAGACCCCGGCTCGAGACCAAGAATAATATTTTCGGTCACAGAAAGCGGCTCGACCAACATAAAATGCTGATGCACCATGCCGATTCCAGCGTTAATTGCATCGTTGGGATTACGCAAGACCACAGTTTTTCCATCAATCACAATTTCACCACTGTCCGGCGACTGCATCCCATACAAAATTTTCATTAAGGTACTCTTGCCCGCCCCGTTTTCCCCAACCAAGGCTTTGACCTCGCCCCAACGCACATCAAAAGAAACATTGTCATTCGCCAGAACAAGCGGAAATTGTTTACGAATAACGCGCATATCCACGGCAAGTTCGCTGTTGTGATTCATGCAGGTATTCTCGCACTCGAGAAGGTAAAAGACAAGGTTAAAGGGTCAAAAGGTTAAAGGGTTAAAGTTCTTACCTTTTGCCGTTTCACCTTTTTGCCTTTTTACCCTGCTCTTAACCCCCAAATGACGCAAACCACGACTTGAAACTCGGCTCGAGTCGCACCAAGGCTTTTGAGATTGCGCCTCTGCCTTTAGCTTTGGGTAGTACCTCAAGGGCAGCTTCTATAAAATCAAAACCGTGAGTCTCGAGGAGTTCCGCCGCAAACAGCGTGAATCTGGCTTGATACCATGCTTGATTCGCTAAGGGCAGACGCACAAGCGGGTATTCAAAAGCGCCTAAGTCATGACGTGGCACGGTGGTATCGAGTTGCTTTTGTGTGCGGCGTTTTTGGGTTCTCGCGCCACTTGGTTTTAAGAGCGCCATGTCTGCTAAGGCACACTCAAGGTTTGTGCCACTTAAGACACGTCCCCACTCGAGGGCAGCTTGAAGGGCTTCTGGCATGGTATTTTTGAGCGCCACCAAATACAAATAGGTGGCTAGGAACTCATCAAGCCATTTGACATGGGTTCGTAAACCAATTTGGTCAGCAATCGCATGACCAAGTTCATGCCCAAGGGTTAAATCTAAGAACATCTCGAGACTGGTTCTTGGTTTATGTTCGCCTTTGACCAGCAGTGCCTTAAAGACCCAGAGTAAATTTGCTGGGTAATCGGCGGGGGCAAAAATCACACCAGAACCATCTTTTAAGCGCCTAAAAAAAGTAAAACCATAAGGATAAGGACTGGCACTGCGCCAATCGGCTTCGGACAAGACCAATAAACGCACAGGGGCTAAATCAC
>JAYWHB010000624.1:0-7083 GCA_043777915.1 Deinococcales bacterium | reverse complement strand
ATGACGCTAATCAGTGCGCCTTGGGCATACTCGAGCCGCACCGAACCGGTTCGTGTGTCGCGTTCAAGCATTTGCAATATGCTGACCAACGGAAAATCGCTGACATTCCCTTTTAGCACCCTGTATTCCTCATTGATGGGGATTATGACATGCTTCTTTACTTTTGCAAACTTTGTAACCCAAGCCATTAAGCGGTGTATGCTGCTGCACATGCCAGTTAAACAATCACAAACTCGGTTTCGGGTACGTTACGCCGAAACTGACGCAATGGGAATCGCTCATCACAGTAATTACTTGGTTTGGCTCGAGATGGGCAGGGTGGATTTTCTTACCCAATTAGGGTTGCCTTACCGCGAAGTCGAAAAACGTGGGGTCTTACTGGTGGTCAGTGGTGCAGCCGTCAAGTACCGCCGAGCCGCCGTTTTTGATGATGAATTGCTACTGACCACCCGAGTTGGTGCATTAAAATCGCGTTTGGTGCGCTTTGAATATGCCATTGAGCGTCAAACCGACTCGGCACTGATTGCTGAGGGTTCAACCGAACACATCGCCACCGATTTCGAGAAAAGAGCCATTCCAATTCCTCAGTATTTACGTGAATTGCTCGAGTAGTACCAGTTATGCTATACTCCAAACTCGATAGGGCTTTGCGTCACTTGTGCCGAGTCATTGTAATCCCTGAAAATGCCAACCGTAAAACGCGCATTTGGTCTTATGCGCCGCGTGTCCGACCCACGCGCCAGACTGATGTATTGCGTAAGGAGTTACCATTAGCACCTCAAGTCAATCTGTTCGTAAACGTAAAAACCTACAAGAATCCGAAGTCAAGCCGCTTTTTGAAGCCACTCTCGAAGCCGCGCCAGAAGTAGCCATTAGTCCAAAAAAGGTTGCTCCCAAAGTACCTCGGCGCAAAGTGGTGGTCTCTGAGCCTGAACCAGTATATGAGCCTGTGTCTGAACCAGTTAGTGAGCCAGTTGCCCTAAAATCCGAGCCAGCCAAGCGTGGACGACGCAAAAAAGAAACATTACCGAGCGGTATCTCGAGCAGTGTCTTAGAACTCGAGGCTAAAAAAGTTCCAAAAGTGATTGAAGTCCCAGAAATATTGATGGAAGCTATTGCGCCTGTGGCAAAAACCCGAGGCAGAGCCAAAAAACAAGTTGTTGAACCAATCATAGAACCAGTTCAAATACAGCCTGTTGAAGCAATCCCAGAAGCCCCCAAAGCCAAAACTCGAGGCAGACCCAAAAAAGACGCTGACCCCATACCGGTTATTGTCAGTCCCCTAGTGGTTAAGACTCGAGGGCGCAAGCCAAACCCAGCCAAACCAGAATTACTCGAGGGGCTGTCAGACCCAGAATTGCCCGAGACCAGTATCCCAGCCCTGAATCCCGAAACACTTGAAGTCATCCCCGAAGCGCCAATTGCTAAAAAATTGGTGCGTTTGCGGCGCGAAGCCAAAGAACATGTTTTTTCCTACCAAGGCGCGTTGTATAACCCGTTTGAAGCACTGCTTGAGCATTTTAGAGCCAATCCAAATGGCTTAAACAGCCGTGAGTTATCGGCTGACCTTGACCAAGCCTTGCTTGAACGGCTAGGCGGACGCAAAGGACTCGAGGATGCGGTGGCAAGTCTTGAACGGACTGGCTATTTAATTGCCCCAAAGCGCGGGATATTCCAACCAAGTCGTGAATTTATACCAGTGGTTGGGCGGCTCGAGGTTCGTGCTGATGGCTCAGGTTGGTTTACCCCAGACACACCGGGTTTACGTTCAATGCTGATTCCGAGTGCGTCACTTTTATTTGCTTGGCACAATGACCGTGTGGTGGCAAGGGAATTGCGGCGCAATGGGCAGAGCGAAGGCGAAGTGATTCGGGTCTTGGAACGCGCCAGAGAAACCCTGACGGGTACGTTAGAGTATAAACGAGGTTATGCGCTGCTGCGCCCAGACGAAACCCATTTGCCAAGCCTAACCTTAGAGGCAAATGATTTAAGCGCGGGGACACGTTTGGTTGCCGATATTCTTTATCCAGAAGACACCGGCGAAGACGAAGCTGTGGCTCGAGTCAAAAGTGTTCTAGGGGATGCCAGTTCAATCGAAGCTGAACGGGCGGCTGTAATGACACGCTTTGGGCTACCTGAAGTCTTTTCTAATGAGGCGCTAAAAGAACTGCCTAAACTTGGAATCATCACGGCTAAAGACCTCAAAGGACGCATTGATTTACGCGGCAAACGGGTCTATACCTTGCCCAGTTTAGAGCTTGCTTTACAAATTGAACCTTTGGGCAACGGCAATGTTTTACTGGCGATTCATTATGCCGATGCGCCACACTGGATAGACGAAAACACTGCCCTCGAGAAGGTACTGCTGCAACGAGGCGCAGCTTGCAACCTTGGGGGCTTTCAAATTCCACTCTTTCCAAGTTCGCTTGTCAGCGCAATCCAGTTTGTGCCAGATTCCGAGCGCCTAGCCTTGTCGGTTTTAATCGAAACCAGCAGCACTGGCGATTTGGTCAATTATGTGGTGCGCCCAAGTGTGGTTGGCGTGGTGGCATACTTAAAAGAAGCCACCGAACTCGAGCAGAATCTGATCAAACAAATTGGTGGTTTAGACAGTGCTTTAACCCTTGCGACTCGACTTTGTGCCACGGCAATCGCGGCTTCGGATGTGACGGCGCTGTACCGTATAGCAGGTAAAACCAGTCCAGAACTGCCATCGGCTTTAGAGCGTTCGAGTGGCTTTGACCCAAATAGCTTTGTGATTCGTACCCTGAACCAAAAACTGACCCAACCCAGCAGCTTACAAGCCATTCATTCTAGTGCAGCCAGTGAAGGTTTAACTTTGCAAAATCCACTGACTCGAGCCGCCGACTTTATCAACATCCGAATCCTAGGCTGGTGTGCCACCAAATTATCGCAACGTAAACGCGAGAATCTGCTCGAGCATCTGCCAAGTATTGCCACCAATTTGCAACGCTTAGAACAAAATGTCCAAAATGCCCAAGCCAATTTAGAGCAGTTTCAACTGATTAAAAATCTCAACCAAACCTACCCAATGCGTGGTGTGGTGATTGGGATTACCGAATTTGCTTTAGAAATTGTTCTCGAGAACGGCGCAATTGGCAAATTAACTTTAGAAGACCTTGGTGAAGAAGCGACACACTCGCCACACCAATGGAAAACCCGTCTTGGCAGGGTCTTTAAGCCGGGCAGTATTGTGCGGGTCGTGGTTGAAAAAACCCGTCCCGCCACCCGCGAGGCACAACTTGTCTTGCATCAAAAGGAGTCCCACATGAGTAGATTGCGCCGCCGTAAACCGGGCGCAAACGCGAGTAGCCCTGCAATTGCAGGAGCTAAACCAAGCGTAGGCAAAACCATCACCCGAAGGGGCGTAGTTGTCTTAGGCAACCGTCCTCGAGCCGAATATCCCCGTCCAGTCAGAATCACCGCTCGTAAACTTTACTTTGGCGAGTGGAGCAGAGAAAAATTTGTCGAACTTGAGGGCGAAAACCCAGAGTTTGAAATGGGGACACGCCCCGCCCCGCGCCACAACCGACCACCCCAAAAAGGCAATGCCGAAGTGCGTCGCCCAAACGAATCACGACCCGTTGGGAGTGAACCACGACCCGTTGGGAGTGAACCACGACCTGCTCGAGTCGAAAACAACCCCAATCAACGCCGTCCGCACCCGCCGCGCCCTGAAAACGCTGCTGCGCCAGTGCCACAACGCCGCCCAAGCCATGTTGCTGCCGCCCAACCAGACACCAGCCGTAACTCGAGAATCGAAGCCTTAAGGCAACGCCAGATGCAAGCGCTTGAACGCAATGCTAACCGCGCTCAAAATGCCCCAGCCCCAGTTGCTGAACCCGTTGTTCTCGAGACTACTGAAGTGACGAAGCCAGCCTACCGTTCACGTCGCCGTCCAAACGTCCGTAAAACACCAGCCGCATAGGAAGGTTAAAATAGAACGAAAGCATTTTGCTTTCGTTCTATTTTTTTGTCAGTTGATGCCATAAAAACGAATACTCGAGGGCTAATTTTTTGGCAGATTGTGGATTGTTGGCTGCGCCAGCGTGTCCACCTTCGGTGTTTTCAAAGTACAGTACCTGATGCCCCTGTTCAAGCATTTTGGTATACATTTTCCGAGCGTGTGCAGGGTGAACTCGGTCATCTCGAGTGCTGGTGGTAAATAAAATCGGTGGGTATGTTTGGTCAGTAGAAACATTGTGGTATGGGCTGTACTTTTCTATGAACGCCCAGTCGTCGGGGTTGTCTGGGTCGCCGTATTCTGCCATCCAAGAAGCTCCTGCCAGTAAGGTGTGGTAACGCTGCATATCGAGTAATGGCACAGCACAAACCACTGCCCCAAACAAGTCTGGGCGTTGGGTGAACATCGCACCCATTAATAACCCGCCGTTGCTACCACCACGAATTCCAAGCTGCTGACTCGAGGTGATTTTTTTAGCAATTAAATGCTCTGCCACTGCAATAAAATCATCAAACGCCCGTTGCCGATTTTCTCGCAGAGCGGCTCTGTGCCAACGCGGACCAAATTCACCTCCGCCTCGGATGTTTGCCAGCACATACACCCCGCCTTGCTCGAACCATGCCATGCCTAATGAAGCCGAGTAGTCTGGGACTTTAGAGACTTCAAAGCCACCATAACCAGTCAGTAAAGTTGGGCTTGTACCGTCTAAAACAATGTTTTTACTCGAGATTAAAAAATACGGAATTTGTGTACCGTCTTTAGAAATAGCCCAGTGTTGTTGAACTTCTAAATGACTGGTTTCAAAGTAACTTGGTGAAGTTTTAATGATTTCAAACTGACTCGAGCCTACCGCCCCAAGCATCAGCGTACTGGGTGTTAAAAAACCAGTCACATTCAGCCAAATATCATCGCTATTAAGGTTGTCAAAGGCTGTCACATAAATGGTGCTGTTGGTTGGCGTTTTGACTACTTCGGTTTGCCAAGTACCGTCCTTAAATTGCATTGCAAAAACACGATTCTGCACATCCTCGAGAACATTTAAGACAATAAAATTTTTAGTCAGGGTGTAATCGCCTAAAGCACTGCGTTCAGTGGCTTCAAACAGCACCGTCCAGTTGGCTTTTCCAGCAAAGGCTGCCTCGAGACTCGAGACCAATAAAGACCCTTGTTTGTAAGTCACACTGCCTGTTATCCAATCCTCGCGTAATTCGAGCAGTAACCAATCATGAAATGGTGCAGCCACAGCACTTATTGGCTTCTCGAGTTGACTAATACCGCCGTCTGAACAGAGCCTGTAATTATTGGTATAAAAATCTAATCCTTGGAAAATAAAAATTCGATGCGGCGCTTCTTTTTGGCGTTGTACAAAAGCAAAAACTTCTTCTATAGCCCCTTCAAAAATTGTTGCTGCTGTCTCGAGTGACATGCCTCGTTTCCATTCTTTGATAAAACGCGCATACCCAGAATTATTCAGGCTACCTTCACCAAAATCAGTGCTGACATAAAGGGTATCTGCGTCAATCCAAATGGCTCGAGACTTGGCTTGTGGTAAGTAAAAACCATCTGCTACAAAGGATTTGCTACCCAAATCAAATTCGCGCATCGTGTGGGCATCTGTGCCACCATCGGACAAAAAAATTAAAGCCCGAGCATGACTAAAATCTTCAAAAACTGCATCGTGCCAAACCCAATTTTTGTTTTCTCTTAAAGACAAGGCATCAAGGTCAAGTAAAACTTCCCAATTCGGGTTTGCCGTTTTATAAGACTCTAAACTTGTGCGCCGCCAAATGCCCCTGACTTGGTTGACATCGCGCCAAAAATTATATAAAAAACCATCTTGAGTCATCACAAACGGGATTTTCTCACTCGAGTCAAGCATCGTTTCAATCCGAGAGCGCAAAGGCGCATACATCGCAATTGCCTCGAGTTGTTGCTGGCTGACTGCATTCTGGGTTTCTACCCAAGCAAGGGCATCAGTGCCTTCGACTTCCTCGAGCCATTGGTACGGGTCTGTTTGCATATTTACATTATACTGGTCATGCCATAGATAGCGTTTTGATTGTCTATTTTGGTGTCTGGATGACTGTTTTTTGGATTATGGTGATGAAGAGTAGGCTCAAAGTCCGGTTTTGCTGTACAATTTTTTTATGAATTCGCGCTTTGCGCTTTCAATGCACATCTTGACCATCCTTGCCTCGAGTGATGGTTTAGTGACTTCTGAACGTTTATCCGAAATGGTGGGTGTCAATGCAGTTGTGGTCCGGCGCTTGGCGCAAATGCTAACCAAGGCGCATATGGTGCAGTCACGTTTGGGTCCGGGTGGTGGCTTAAAGTTGAATCTCGCCCCAGCTAAAATTACCCTAGCCTGTGTTTTTGCTGTCACCAAAGATGAAGCCTTGCTTAAAAATATTTCTTTAGAACGTTGTGCTTGTGTGTTTTCGATTGCCCTCGAGGATACCATTGCAGGGGCTTCGGCGGCGGCTGAAACAGCTTTCCTTGAGTCTTTGCGTTTAACAACTTTACAAGATATTTTAGATAAAGCGATATTTGCTCGAGCGCCCAATTCGCAGGTTGTGGTTTAGCCAACATTGTTTTGGTTGGTTGGACGACATCGTTAGAAAAATAATGTGTAATAATTTTTGTTACGCATCAAGAGCAAAGGCTCAAGTGCAAAAGGAGCAATTAAAATGGCAAAAGTATTATTTATTAAAGGACACCCCGGCACAAGCCAAACCAGTATTTCGGTTCAAATGCTTGAACGTTTTCAAGCCGATTATCAAACAAAAAACCCAAATGACAGCCTAGAAACCATAGACCTCTACCATGATGCCATTCCACTCATAGATGCAGAAGTGATGAGCGCATGGGGTAAATTCCAAACAGGTCAAGCCGACCAAGTGACCGCTTCTGAAAGTGCAAAAGTAGCTCGGATGAACCAACTTTCCGATCAATTCTTAGCGGCTGATACCGTTGTTTTTGCTGCGCCAATGTGGAATTTTGGCTACCCACCAATGGTCAAAGCCTACATTGACGCGGCGGTTGTTGCGGCTGGCAAAACCTTCAAATATACAGCCACAGGACCGATTGGCTTAGTGACT
>JAYWHB010000623.1:0-7088 GCA_043777915.1 Deinococcales bacterium | reverse complement strand
ACAGCAACCAGCCAAACTGAAGATGCCCTGAAACCCGCCGAACGCCGCCCACTCGATGCTCGAGCGCTCGAAGTTGAACTTGGCAAACTCGGCGAAACACCTTTTTATCTCGAGACCCTAGAAATAGACCTTGAAGATGGTTGTTTCCTGCCCCTCTCGAGCCTAGGACAAGCCCGCCGTAAAGCTGTGGATGCGCTCCTCGAGTTACGGCGTGAAGCCCCAAGGCGAACCATAAACAAAAATGTCCTGTCAAAAACCGTAGGGGCGAGGCATGCCTCGCCCAGCCCGACCACCCCATTTTTATCAGTCCTCGTCAGAAAACCCGACCAACTTGAAGCAGCCATCGAAACCCGCCCAAACGAAATTGTCTTAGATTACCTCGAGTTATACGGTTTGCGCCCCAGTGTCGAGCGTATCCTCGAGTCTGGCATTCGGGCTGTGGTTGCCAGCCCAAGGGTCTTAAAACCCGCCGAGGAACGCATACACACTTTTTTACTTTCCCTGCCCGTGGATGGCATTCTAGTGCGTCCGCTTGGCTTATTACACACTTTGCTCAAAACAGAAAATCGTCCAGACTTACTAGGCGACTTTAGCTTGAATGCCGCCAACGCCATCACCACCACCCATTTACTCGAGATGGGTTTAACCCGCCTAGCCCCAACCCATGACCTCAATGCCGCTCAGATTCTCGAGCTTGCTAAAAATGTGGATACTTCTAGGCTCGAGGTGATTCTGCATCATCACTTGCCAGTTTTTCACACCGAACACTGTGTTTTTTGTCGGTTTATGAGCGCTGGTACTGACCACACCAATTGTGGTCATCCATGCGAAACACACAGCCTTGCGCTTCGTGACCACAATGGCTTTGAGCATCCTGTACTGGCAGATGTCGGTTGTCGCAACACGGTTTTTGAAGCTCGAGCGCAATCTGGTGGGCGTTTTCTCGAGACTTGGCAAGCGGCTGGCATCGGGCATTACCGTTTGGAATTTGTGCAAGAAAGCGCCGAAGCACTAGAAGCCACGGTTCGGGCGTACCGCAAAGCCCTCGAGGATAAAATAGACAGTAAAACCCTACAACGTGAACTCGAGAAGCACGCGCCGCAAGGCACAACCCAAGGGAGTTTTATTATTCCACCAGATAGTTTGTTGCCAATAGCACAGATTTAATCCTCATACCTCGAGGCAAGCCCAGAATTGGGATTCATGGTCAGGACAGCAATTACCACAGGGTCTTGCTCAGGCGTATCTAACGCTTTGAGCAAATCTGGAGGGCTTTGCCGATGCTGGGCTATTTGCTCTCGAGCATAGACTGAAGTAGGGAGTTTTTCGAGCGCTTTAACTTTGGTTTCTTCAGAAGCATTTGGGTGGCAATACACTGCCAGTTGAATTTCCCAATTGAAATCCTCAAGCATTTTTTGCAAAGTTTTGTCATTGCTAGAAGGATGCTGAGCGCAAGCCAAACGCACCAAAGCCCAATCGTGGGTGCTACAATCCTCCAAAGAGTCAGCCCAAAACTCTTTGGATTACAATGCTTGCAAAAGATACAAGTCTTCCAAAATGCCATATTTTTTGGAAGCGTATTCTCGAGCTTCAAGTGCTACTAAAGGACTTAAATCGCCCATCATTGCAAACCGTAATTTTGGTGGGAAAGTGGGATTTTTGAGTGCGTGATACCGCATACACTCGTCTGGATGTTGGGCAAAAGAGATTAACTTTTGATGTTCATTTGTGGTTGCGGCTTCGATGAGTTCTGTCGGTGGTACGCAATTGTAATTGTTATCCAATGAATCACAACTGCGTTTTTCCCCAGCCAAATAAAGTTGGTTAAGGGTAACGTCTAGCAACAAGTGTCGCCCATAAAACTGAGATTCTATGTCAATAGGTTTCCCATCAAACAAAAATTTATGATCGTATAAGTCGTTTTCAAGTTCACTATGTAAATCAGATGGCAACGAAACAAGTTCAAATTGCTGATTAAAAACGTGGCGAAGTTGAAAGCCAGACTCATCCATGTACCAATCAAAACCAAAACCTAAGTAATAAACGCCTAAACCAAGCAAATTGCGTTGTAGTTCTGTTTGTTGTTCCATAATTCTCCTAATCCACGAATCTCGAGCGCTTTTTGTTATTTGGATGCAAAGCGATTCTTGCCAATACACGTTCATCTTTGGCTACTTTTTCCAGTGCCTCGAGTAGTTCTGGTGTACTTCTATGATGTTCGGAGAGGCGCATTTGCACATTAACTGAAGAGGTAAGTAGCTTTCCGAGGGCTTTGATTTTCGTTTTTTCACTGACTTTGGAATGAAAAAAGACTTCTGACTGAATTTCCCAATCATGATGTTGTGCCAAAAGACCGAGTGTAAAATCATCAATGTTAGGGTGTCGAAGGCACGCCAATTGAATTTGTGACCACGGGTGACGGGCAAACCTTTCTAGTTGTTTGCTCGAGAGGGCTTGAGTTTTTACTTCTTGAAGTTCTTCGTGGTACGCAAACCATTTGCTTTTTTCCTCAAATCTACTTTTGGCAACTTCGGCAACTTGAAAAGATAAATCCCCCATTAGAGATTCCAAGGTCGATTGTGTTGTCAGTGGATTTTTTGCGACACACAATCTCACAAATTCGTCTGAATGAGTTGCTAACTGGTGTAATTGTGCTTTGTTGCTGCTCCGCCAACCTTGGTGTAATTCTTGTGGATTTTCGGAATATAAAAATGGGGATTCGTCCTCATCCCAGTTAAACACTCTGCCTACAGGGGTGACTTCGTTTTTTTCAATATCAAAGAACAAAACTGGGTCACGAGAACTTCTTTGCCCTTGAAGTTGACCATCCCACAAATAGGAATGCTCAATTAAGCCATACTCCCAATAGCCTACGGAATTGTAATCAATGACAAATTTTTGCTTTTCAGGTTGGGAGAAAATTTCGTTTTCAGTTCCAAAACGAGTTGCAATGCTGCGAAAGTCTTTGTCATACATCTCGAGAATGTGGCAGAGTGTTTCGTCATTGTGCCATGCGTAACAAAAAATCAGGTAGTGAACACCTTTCTCGAGCATATCCTCAATTATATTATGTTGCATTATCTTCTTCCATAATTCGTTTTGCACCAACTACCATCCACGGGCGCAATGGTAAATCGCCTAGCCAATCTTGCATGGTTGGAATTTTCCCACCCATATCTTCCATAATGTGCTGCTCAGCAATAATTCGTACTGGTACTTGCTTGCCACTCGAGTTAGTCATGGTCACACCAAACATCTGTTCGCATAAAAAAATTCCGAAACTCGAGTGCAGAATGGCACGGTGACGCACATCGGGCATATGGGCTTTGGTTTGGTCAAACCAATTGTGAATCTCGAGGTAATCTTCTGGCAGACCACCATGTTTTTTGCTGCTGCTGATTGCATGGTGCCACGGGTGAGCCATGAATTTATACTACCAGAATTAAGTCATTATTTTTTGCAGCACTGCTTCTATTTCTCGTGGGTGACACGCCACAACTGCACTCATTCTCGAGGCAGCAATCGTGCCAATCACACTCGAGCCGTGCGAACCTTGCAGACTCAAACTCGAGTGCCATGCTGCAAATTCCCCGCCGTGTTGGTACTCGAGTCCAGTGCTGCTGACAGAAATTTGAGTCTCGAGTATAAGTGCATCACCACTCGAGATAACACCCTCAGTATCCAGTGCAATCACCATTTTAGGCTCGAGGAAGCGCAGAACTGCTTCTATTGGGGTGCTGTGGTTCTGCTCGAGTACCGCCAATGTAATCCGACCCTTAAATAAATCTAAATTCTCGAGAATGCTTAAAACCCTTTGCCCATGCTCAAGCGGACACAGCAAAAGCATGGTTCGTTCTCCTGTGCTGCCCTCGAGATGAATAAAGGCAGTACCAAAAGCATCTGTCCAACTTCTCGAGAAAACGGGCTTCATACTGGGTGCAATCACAGGCTTCATACTGGGTGCAATCACAGGCTTCATACCGGAATTTTTTCTAGCATACCCATGAAGGCTCTAAACGGCGCAAGGTGTTCAGGGTGAGCCTCCCAAAGCAACTCTGGATGCCACTGAACCGCCAGCACACCATCGCCTTCGATGCCCTCTACAAGACCATCTGGGGCATATGCCGAGACCGATAATCCGGGCGCAACATCCTTTATTCCCATGTGATGGTACGAATTGACCCGCAGCGTTTCCACGCCATGCGCTTTTGAAAGGCGTGTACCGCCAACTACCCGCACCCGATGCCCAAGTACGGGCGGGGTGGCAGTTTGGCGGTGGTCTGCCCAAAGTCCGTTCGATGTTGGAATGTGCTGATGCAGCGTGCCGCCTTCGGCAACGTTGATGAGTTGGAAACCACGACAAATTCCCATGATTGGTTTTTTAACTTCTCGAGCCGAGGTGTATAACTCGAGTTCAAAGGCATCACGCAACGCGTCCACTTCGCCAAGCCCAGCTTCGTGGTCTGCCCCCCAGATTTCGGGGTCTGGGTCAACCCCACCCGAAAACAAGACACCATTCAAAGACTCGAGTTGCATTTTAGCCGTGCCAACCAGACTCGGCAGCATGACCGGAAGCCCTCCCACAGCCAAAATTGCGGCTGAATAGGCAAGTGCAGTCCCACTCCAAGCCCGTTGTAAACTCGAGTCCTTAGAACTAGAGACCGTAATTCCAATCCGTGGTTTCATTACCATAATCTTAACACGCCTTGACAAACTCGCCGTGCGTTTGTATATTCTCTTCCGCCCTCGCCGAGGTGGCGGAATTGGTAGACGCACTAGCTTGAGGGGCTAGCGCCCGCAAGGGTGTACGGGTTCAAGTCCCGTCTTCGGCACCACATTGACCACGGCTTAGAGTTAGTTTCTAAGCCGTGGCTTTTACTTTGCTAAGACAAAGCGGGGAGGCTCAAGCCGAGCCTCTAAAGCGGTTGCTACGCGCTGTAGCGAATCCCATGAGTGCTTATCGTAGAATGGGTCTACCAATCTTGCAACTGCACTGCGGTGCATTCCAGAACGTCGGGCAACTTCGGTTTGAGTTAGACCAGAAGTTTTGATGGCACGTTCAATCTCGAGACTGACGGCGCTGATCGAAGCGGGTTCAACCCAAAGCGTTTTTATATCTTCTGCTCCTTCAAATGATTCAGGGTCAGCATCAGCCAAACTTTGTGCAGAAGGTGGTGCGGCTTGATCTCCCATACCATTTAAGTAAGCAGCCAGAATGCGTGGCATTTTTGATTCGACTTCGATTCGGGTTTTTCCAGTTGCAAAAGCAGTAATTGGATCAGCGAACCAACCAGCATAATTACTTGAATTTTCAACTTTGGCGATAATGGCTAGGTATTTCATAATTGTTCCTTTAAGATGCAAGAGATATAAGACTACTTCGATTTATTTCATCTTTTTTTTCATTTTTGGTTCAAATTTAACTTCAGCTAACTTAAATAGGCTTCGCATTGTTCCAAGTGGCATTTCGTCCCCATCATTTCCACTTATCGGGAAGGTTTTCCCATTGAGTTCCCAAACTTCATGTCTTCCATCTCGTTTGTGTGTTGCACCTGCTTTTGAGAGAATTTGTTTAATTTTTCTGACTTTCATTTTGTGTAATTCCTTCTTTTTATTTTCATTTTTGTGTATTTACTCCTAATTTTTACCGCTCTACATTCTCTCGCACCTCAAAAAGAATAACATAAATGACTTTAGTTATCAACATATATGTTAAATTTTACTCAGGTATATTTATGTAGGCTCGAAATATAAATTGTGACCTGCACCTAGAAGACAAAATCGAAAATTATTTTGATTTTTTGGGTACAATGATGTATGTCATTTTCCGAGCATCGGTTTTCGTTCGCTGGTAAAAAAGTTCTGGATTTTTCAGATAAACTCTTTGACACCGATAAATTTGCTTTTCGGGTGCGGGTAGAGTACGAAGAAACCCCAACTTGGCTCGAGAAGTTTAATACCCTGTTAGAACAAGAAAATGCAGCCAGTCTCGAGGCGTTGGTGATTGGCGCTTGGTCAGATGAACAATTTGAAGATGGCTCGGAACAAATAGTCGAGGCACTGGTGGCAGCCAAAGACAGATTAACCAGTCTTAAAGCTATTTTCTTGGGCGATATTGTCGGCGAAGAATGCGAAGTTTCATGGATACACCAGTCTGATATTTCGCCGATTTTTCTGGCTTACCCTGCGCTCGAGGTTTTTGCGGTTCGTGGTTCTGAAAACTTAGTATTTGGTCATGTTTCGCACCAGCATTTGCGCCATTTAACCATTCAAACGGGTGGGATGGATGTTGCCATTTTGCGTGATGTTCTGGCTTCGGAGTTGCCAAATCTCGAGCATCTGGACTTGTACCTTGGCACAGACAATTACGGCGCGAACACTGCCATAGACGACTTTGCGCCTTTACTGCGTGGCGAAGTTTTTCCAAAACTAAGCTATCTTGGGCTTCGCAACAGCGACCTAAGCGACGCTTTGGCAGGGGTTTTGGTCAATGCACCGATTCTTGAGAGGCTTAAAACACTGGATTTATCGCTAGGCACATTATCCGACGACGGTGCGAAAATCTTCTCGAGTGCCGAAAAACTGGGTGGTCTCGAGAAATTAGACATTCACTATCATTATGTTGGCGAAGAAGCCTTGAAGGAATTAAAAGCCCACTTGCGGAAACTCAAAATCAAAATTGATGCTGCCGATGCACAAGACCCAAACGATGATTGGCGCAGTCCACAAATAGGTGAGTGACCTTCTCCTCATCGCCCCACCCGAAAGCCGCCGCGTTCGCGCTCTGCAAAACAGTCTACTCGAGGCTGGTTTACCTCCTGCTCGAGTTCTGCCTTGGCTCGAGATATTAGGTGGCGAACCACTCGAGAAGCATATTTTTCCAAACACCATCATCAAACTCGATTCGCCTTCTGAGGATTGGGAAACAGACAAAGCCCTGCTTGCCCTTGGCGAACTTCAACCCGACCCAGACCGCGAGTACGCTCGAGTCAATCCTGAGAATCTCGAGTTTGACCTTGGGGCAATTCTGTCCTCGAGACAGTGGTATTTGGGTTTTTGTGAAGCGCTGCGGAATGTAAACTCGCAAC
>JAYWHB010000622.1:0-2559 GCA_043777915.1 Deinococcales bacterium | reverse complement strand
GCAAGCACACCGATGCCAGCCGCGACAAGGAACATGATAAAGACATTTAGGTATTGGTTCACAATGGTTTCCTCCAAGGTTGATTGCTCGTGCTATCTTTCACGAAGCAAATTATACAAGAACAACCCCAGTTTAACAAATGCCTGAAACGAAGGAAAGCCCCCGTTTACAAAGTGGTGATCACAAACAAACACTTGTTTTATTCGGTCAGTTGAGATTCGGCTTCCTCGAGCGGTAACGCCCCCGACTGCCAAACATTCATTAAAGCATTGACCACCTGTGGGTCAAAATGAGTTCGCACATTTTTAGAGACTTCTAAAATAATATCTCTTGGGGTACGCCGTTTTTGATAGACCCGACCATTGAGCATCACATCCAAAGAATCTGCCACTGCCACAATCCGCGCCAGAAACGGAATATCCTCACCAACCAAAAGGTCTGGATAACCCTTGCCATCGTAGCGCTCATGGTGCGAACGGGCAATTAAAGCAAAGCGCTCGAGACCCGGAACATTTTGTAAGAACTCAAAGCCAAGCACGGTATGGTTCTGCACCAAAACATATTCGTGCGACTCGAGTTTGGAGGGTTTATTTAATATCCCAAGATTAACCGAGATTTTACCAATGTCGTGCAGAAGCGCCCCAAGCCGCAGTGTCTCGAGTTCGTCGGGGGTCAAATGCAGTTCTTCACCGATTCGCACCACCAACCGCGAAACCCGTTCAGAATGGGCATAAGTATCAGGGTCACGCTGGGCTAACATTCGCAAGACCAAACCCGCCGATGCCGAATCCAAGACACCAGACAAGTCAAAACCGACTGACTCCCAAGCGGTGCTGGTCTTATCCTGCATAGTCATAAGTCTAACACTAAGAAAGTCTGGTGTCTTGGTTTTTCTGACATCAACCTGTAAACAAACCTACATCACCTGTAAAAGTGCATATTTTAAGTACCGACTCTCGGGAAAATTCAGCACTTCGGGATGACAGGCTGCCTGAGAACGGCGCTCGAGAATCCGCACCATCCGCCCAGCATCAGCCGCCGCGTGTTCAAGCATCATGTAAAAATCGGATTCGGAAACATGAAAGCTACAACTGGCAGTCCCCAAAAAACCACCCGGCTCGAGCAGTTTAAGCGCCCGAAGATTCAGTTCTTTGTATGCACGGTACGCCCCATCCAAATCTTTTCGGGCTTTAGCGAGGGCTGGCGGGTCTAAAGAAATCGTGTGATAGCGATTTGCGGTATCGGTTTGATGCAGCCAATCAAAGGCGTTACTTTCAGTAAAAATCATATTGCTAATGCCATTCAAACGGGCGTTTTCCTCGGCGCGTTCTAAGGCGGCGGCACTCGAGTCAATGCACTCGACTGAATCACAGACCTTGGCTAAGTGTAAGCCAAATGAGGCATGGTAGGAAAAAATATCCAGTGCCTTACCGAAACCGACCTCAGCAAGGGCAATGCGGTTATCACGCTGGTCTAAAAAGCCACCTGTTTTTTGCCCTTTCCACGGGTCAACGCGGTAACTGATTTCTCCTTCACGGCAGGTAATCCACTCTGGAACATCGCCGTATAAGGCTTCGACTTTCGTTTCCAAGCCCTCGAGTGTGCGAATTTTCGAGTCAAAGCGCCCAAGAATGCCCTTGAGTTTATATTCACGCTTTAGAACCCTAAGCATATCTTCCAAGTACGGCTCGAGGGCAGCACAATTTTGCTGGATGACCAGATAATCGTTGTACTTATCTATGGTTAAACCGGGCAGTCCATCGGCATCCGAATGGACAATCCTAAACGAATCGCCATTGACATGCAGAAAGCGCCTAAATTCAATGGCACGCTCTAAGCGCTGCAAAATGTTGGGGCGCACCGAACCTTTAGATAAAAACCGTACCGTGATTTCAGAAGCTGGATTGACGGCTGCCCAGCCAAGATGGTTGCCACGGATGTCTTGGATGTCCTCGAGTCCAGGTTTTTCGGGCATTTTGGCAATATCGGATTTATAAACCCACGGATGTCCAGTTTCGTAACGGGCTTTGCCACGCGGCGCAAGAATTACAGTCATGGTGCGAGCATATCAGGAAAACTCTGCCTCGAGACAATTTAGAACTGGCAGGCATGACCCACAAATTTAAGCCCTAAGTCAATGTGCGTATTTGGATTTAGAATTTCTTGGGTTATCTTTGCAATCATGTCCGAACCACAGATAGAAGCCTACTGGCAAGCATTTCTCGAGCCACTTGGTCTGCAACCCAGACTCGAGATGTTGTTTGTTTGTGAACATTTTAAGGTTATTTACCACTAGAATGCTTTTATGCAGCAACTTTTACTGGCACGCCTCGAACAAATTGGGGTTTCACTCGAGCAATCCCAAAAAGCTGTGGCGTTGATTGGACTTGGTTCGGTTGGTTCGGAACTCGAGCGCTTAGACGAATTTTCTGACCTTGATTTTTTTGTGATTGTCAAAGATGGACAAAAGCAAGGTTTTTTTGAGGATTTATCGTGGTTGACTAACATTGCACCCGTAACCTATGTTTTTCAGAATACCCGAGACGGCTTTAAGTTACT
>JAYWHB010000621.1:0-7094 GCA_043777915.1 Deinococcales bacterium | reverse complement strand
GACGACTCGAGCCAACCCGAAACATCAGCCCAACCCCCCGAATCCGTAGGGGCGACCCTTCTTGACCCTAAAGCAGCACCTGACGGGCTTGGGTCGCTTGTGGTCGCCCAGCCCGATGAAGCCATCATCGCCGAAGCCGTTGCCGTTCACCTCATTTCGAGTCCAGAACCAGTCGCCGTCTCGAGTGTCGAACCAGTTGTCTCGAGTGTCGAATCAACCGAAGAAAAACCAAAAAATCCCAAAATTAAGCGTTGGGAGCCTAAATCATGACCGAAGTCAATACTGTTTTCTTTTATCTGGTCGCCCTTGGCATTTTATCCACTGCCATTTACGCCGTGGCGAGTCCCAAGCTCCTGAACGCGGCTGTTTCCCTCGCTCTGTCATTTTTTGCGATTGGTGGTTTGTATTTCATGCTTGGGAACGGTTTCTTGGGTATGCTACAAATTCTGATTAACGCTGGTGCAATTCCAATTGTCACGGTTTTTATTATCATGATGACCCAATCGCGCCGTATCCGTCTGCGTTCTAATTTGAATGTCGCGGCAGCCCTTCTAGCAATTGTGGTCTTGGCAGGTAGCCTCTGGTCATTTTGGAATAGATACCAAGGTTCGGCAGCCACCCAAGGTAAGCAGATAACGTCAACGCCAACGTCTGAATTGGGTGTGAAGTTACTCAGTGCTGACGGTACATTACTTGCTTTTGAACTTGCTTCGGTACTGCTGCTTTTGGCAATGGTTGGTGCAATTGTCCTAACCAAGCGTGACGGTGAAACGATTAAAGGTGATGTCGGTGTGCTGTCCGATGTTGGTGCGCCAGTCACGGGCGGCGAGTTGGCTCGTCCAGCCGCAACCATCGAACGAGCCTCAAAACAGGAGGTGGCTTCGTGAATCTCGAGTCAATTCTTGCCCCGATTCGTTCCTTTGCTAATTCTGGTATTTCAGTCAATCACTTTATTGCCCTTGCGATGCTGCTGTTCTTGGTCGGTTTATATGGTGTTTTAACCCGCCGTAATATCGTGGCAATTTTGATGAGTGTTGAAATTATGCTCAACGCCGCCATGCTGGTGTTTGTGGCTGCGGCGGCTTATAGCGGTGATGCCACCAAAACGGGTCCACTATTTGCGCTTTTTATCGTTGCCATTGCTGCCGCCGAGGTTGCTGTGGGTCTCGCCATTTTTATCAATGTCTTTAGAAGTAAGGGTGGCGTAACCACCGAAGACTTGATGGAAATGAAGAATTAAAGGAGGGGATAATGTTTATTGATTACGCTTTGTTAATTCCCCTGCTTCCCGCGTTCGGTTGGCTGCTGATTTCCTTGTTCAGCAAATCGCTGGGCGGCAAGGGTAGTGCGTGGTTAGCCACAACCATGATTGGCTTGAGTGCGGTGATTGCGATTGGTTTGTTTGCTGATTCGTTCTCGAGTGCGCCAGTCTGGAAAGCCGACACGCTGGGTAAAATTTATAAACTCGAGAAGGAAATTCATAAGCTCGAGGAAAAAGAAAAAGCTGCTAAGCCAGAAACCGCCACAATTGAACCGGGTTCTGAATTGCCTAAAACGGAGGGCGAACACGGTGCCGAAGGCGAACACACCGCCAGCCCAGAACTCTTGGCACTCGAGGAAAAACTCGAGGAGTACAAGACCGAAGCCCTCGAGTCTCGAGCAGTCGGTGGTTTTCCATTTACAAGGGATTGGACTTGGTTAGCGATTAAAGGCGAAGCGGGTTTGCCGTTTGGATTGTATGTAGACCAGTTAGCCGCAATTATGCTCTTGATGGTGACAATTGTTTGTTTTTTAATTCATTTGTTCAGCATTGGCTACATGGCGCACGAAGAACGCTATCCGACCTTTTTTAGTTACATCAATTTGTTTGCCGCCGCCATGCTTGCGATGGTGCTGGCGAAGAACTTATTCCATGTCTTGCTGTTCTGGGAAATCATGGGTCTGATGTCGTACCTTTTGATTGGCTTTTTCTACAAGAAGAAAAGCGCTCAACAAGCTCAGAAAAAGGCTTTCTTAACCGTGCGAATTGGCGACCTTGCATTTATGGCTGGGTTGTTCTGGTTGTACAGTGTGTTTGGAACGCTCGATATTCCAACCCTTCTTGCGACATCTCACAGCGACCTCGAGACTAAACTTGGTGGGGCGGCTTTTGGGATTGGCTTACTCTTATTTATTGCTGCGGTTGGTAAATCAGCGCAGTTCCCGCTTCACGTTTGGTTGCCAGATGCGATGGAAGGACCTACGCCAGTTTCTGCCATGATTCACGCTGCCACAATGGTGGCGGCGGGCGTGTATTTGGTGGCTCGAGTTTATCCAATTATGGATGTTGGTGGAGTCCTGCCAATTATTGCGTGGCTTGGCGGCTTCACAGCGCTGTTTGCAGCCAGTCTTGCGCCAGCCCAAGCCGATGCCAAGAAGATTATGGCGTTTAGTACCTTGTCTCAATTGGGCTTGATGTTCATGGGCTTAGGTCTGTTCGGGTACGCAGCAGCCCTGTTTCATTTGCTGACACATGCCTTCTTTAAGGCGTTGTTGTTCCTTGGTTCGGGTAGCATGATTCATGGCGCTGGAACACAAGACATCTTTGAGATGGATAATTTGTCCAAATACCAAAAGTACACTTGGGCAACGGTTCTGATTGGTTCACTTAGCCTAATGGGTTTCCCACTCACGGCTGGTTTTTGGTCTAAGGACGAAATTCTGCATGTGGCTCAAGGCGAAAATCCAGCCCTGTATATTGTGGGTTGTGCGGTTGCGATTCTGACCGCGTTTTACACCACACGGATGTTTATTATTGCCTTCCACAAGCCCAAGCAAGTCTCACCGTGGGGCTTAGCCGCTTGGAACAACGAGGGTGAACCGAGCCTAAACATGACCCAAGCCGAAGTCGAAGAACAAAAGAAGCATGAACATGGGCATGACATTGGCGATCATCCGCATGAATCTGGCTCTGAAATGCTGATTCCATTGGTTAGCCTTGCAACCCTTGCGACGGTCATGGGTTTTGTCGGCAGTCCATTTGCCAATTTCTGGTTGCAACGCTTTGTTTATCACGGCGATGTGCCGCATATCGCGCCGCTCGAGTCACTTTGGGCTGGGTTTGCCATCAGTGCCATTCTGGTCGTCATCGGTGCAGGAGCATCTTACGCCTTGTATTGGAATTCTGACGTGACCAAGGCTCGAGCGCCCGAATGGTTGACTCGAGTGCTACAACGCCGGTACTACATAGACGATCATTTTTACGCGGGTCCTGCCAAAATTTCCAACGATATTCAATGGCTCTTTGCTTGGTTTGATAAGAACGTCGTGGACAAAATCGTTGACTTCGTTGGTGGGCTGGTCGTGGTGCTGGGCGATGCCTCGAGACGGATTCAAACAGGGGCTTTAGGTTGGTACGCGGGTCTGACTGTGATTGGTGGCTTGGCACTGATTCTTGCCTTTGCTGTCGCCTTTGCTGGAGGTGGCAAATGATTACGGCTTTAATTCTGATTCCGGTTCTGGCGGCGATTCTGGCGGCGGTCTCGAGTACCGCCATTGCGAAACGTGTGGCGGTGGCGGCAAGTTTAATCACCACAATTGTTAGTGCCATCATGTACTTTTCGTACAACACAAGCGGCGGTCAACTGGCGTTTGTTGAAAAAGTGCCTTGGATTCCGCAAGCTGGGATTGGCTATTTTGTCGGCTTGGACGGGCTTTCTTTACCGTTTGTGTTTCTAACCGCACTGCTAACCTTGGTTTCGGTGCTGGCTTCATGGGACGAAGAAAAAAAGAGTTTCTATGCGCTTTTTTTGGTCATGCAGGCTGGTGTGACTGGTGTTTTTGCTTCGCTTGACCTAATACTGTACTTCCTGTTCTGGGAAGTGGTCTTAATCCCGATGTTCTTTATTATTCTGGTTTGGGGTTACGAGAACCGCCGTTACGCGGGTATCAAATTTGTGATTTACAGCCTGACGGGTTCGGTCTTAATGCTGATTTCAATGCTGGCATTAGCCTTTGGTGTAGCCAGTGCGACTGGTAAACCACTTTCTTTTGATTATGAAGTGCTGCTGGCAAACCTCGAGACGATTAAATCCTTGCCGGGGATTGCCCTGATTTTCTGGGGCTTTATGATTGCCTTTTTGATTAAACTTCCCGCTTTTCCAGTTCATACATGGTTGCCTCATGCCCACACCGAAGCGCCAACGGGCGGTTCGATTATGTTGGCGGGTGTGCTGTTAAAGATGGGTGGGTACGGCATTTTGCGTTTTAACCTTGGCTTAATGCCAGAGCAAATGCAGCAATTCCAAACGATTTTGGCGATTCTAGCCACGATTGGCGTAATTTACGGGGCGTACTGTGCAATGGCACAAAAAGACTTAAAGCGCATGGTTGCCTACTCGAGTGTCAACCACATGGGTTATGTGCTGCTTGGGATTGTTAGCATGACCGCTATGGGCATTCACGGCGCGGTTTATCAGATGGTGGCGCACGGGATTATCACGGGCTTAATGTTTATGATGGTTGGATTCCTAAGTCACCGTACCCACACCAGAGAAATCGCCAAGATGACGGGTATGTACAATGCCATGCCAGTCTTAGGCGCAATCATGTGGATGGCGTTTTTAGGTGGACTTGGCTTACCGGGTATGGCTGGTTTTATTGGCGAGTACACGGCGTTGTCTGGGGCGATTCAAAACCCTGCCACTGCCATTTACGGCTATATATCCTTAATCGGCATTATTGTCACGGCTGGCTTTATTTTGTACGCCGTACAGCGTGTGCTGCTTGGACGTAATCCTGCGGCAGCCGACGACCATGGTGAACACGGTCACTCGAGCCACACAGAACACAAAGGGCATCATGACCTATCCGCCCTCGAGATTGCGGCTGCTGCACCACTCGTCATTCTTGGTGTGGTGCTTGGCTTATACCCCGCGCTTCTCACGCCTTGGATTGATGGCAGCACACAATTACTGCTCGAGACCGCCAAACGAGTCATGGCACTGGGAGGTGGACAATGATTTTTGTTGCATTGGTGTTCTTGATGATTTCGGCAATGGCAATGTTTATTGCAGCAACCTTTAAGGGCGCAGAGGAAAAATACGCTGGTCAGATTTTTGGTGGCATCAGCCTAGCGGTGTACGGCATCACGGCGTTGTTGGCGGCGATGGCTTGGAATGACACGACGGTACATTACGGGGTGATTAAGTCTGGTGGCTTGGCGACCCTTGGCATAATTATCATGTGCGGTATCGGGGCTTTAACGGTTGGCGGCGTAATGGCTAACCCCGAAAAGTACAAGGCTGGGGTCGGTGAATTCTTTGGTTTTATTGCCTTTGTGGTTTTTGGTGGGGCGATAATGGTCAGCACCAATCATTTGCTGGTGTTGCTGCTTGGTATTGAACTCTCGAGTTATGCGACTTATATTTTGGTCGGTTATTACCGCGATGACCGCTTTAGCAACGAGGCTGCTAGTAAATACTTTTTATTAGGTGCAGTTGCCAGTGGCTTCCTGATTTTTGGTATGAGCCTTGTCTATGCCAGTGTGGTTTTTGTCAATGGCTCACTGAGTTATGCCGATATTGGTAACACTTTGGCGGGTCTGGTCGGTCAGACGGTTGGTATTCCAGCCCTGATTTACCCCGGTCTTGCCATGCTGCTGGTTGGCTTTGGCTTCAAACTCGCGCTTGCACCATTTCACTCGTGGACTCCAGATGCTTACCAAGGTGCTCCGACGATGGTTGCCGCGATTCTCAGCGTTGGACCCAAAGCGGCGGTTGTGATTGCGCTCTCGAGCTTACTGACCACGGCTTTTCCAATTCCTGAACTCTCGAGTGCTTGGAAAAATGCGATTGCTGTCCTTGCTATTTTATCCATGACGATTGGCAACTTAATGGCATTACAACAAACCAACCTCAAACGCTTGCTTGGATTCTCGAGTATCGCGCAGTTGGGATATGTGGTCATTGGTGTGGCAGTTGGTAGTTTAGATGGCACAAGCGCAGTTATTTTGTATGTCGTGGGCTATGCGATTACCAACATCGGCGCGTTTATGATTATTGCCAGTTTACGCGAAGAAGGGGTAGGCGAAAACATCGAAGATATTGCGGGCTTGGTTAAACGCAATCCATTTGCTGCCGTGATGCTGGCTGGTTTCTTTATGGGATTAGCGGGTGTGCCAGTTTTGGCTGGATTTTTAGGTAAATTACTGCTCTTTAAGAGCGCTGTGGATGTCGGCATGGTGGCGCTGGCGGTGATTGCTGCTCTGAATGTTGTGCCGAGTTATTACTATTACTTTAGAGTGATTATTAGTGCAATTTTTAGTGAACCCAAAGACTCGAGAACCTTTGAACTCAATCCAACTGCCACCACTACTCTTGCTATTGCACTTGGGGCGGTGGTGTTGCTGGGTATTTTTCCAACGCCATTACTCAATATCATCAACGAAGCGGTCAAGGTTTTGCCGCTTTTTGCGGCTCGCTAAAAATAACTTAATCAAAACACCCGTCTCGAGACGGGTGTTTTTTATTGGTTTGCAAAGACCAATTCTCGGCTCGATTTAATTTTTGTAGACCAAGTGAGGATTTGATTCAGCAATTCGTGTTGGGGTTGTTTTTGGGTTTCAAAATCAATTTGGGCGATTTCTGCGGGGCTTAAATCAGTCTGCCATTCACTTTGTTCTGCTAACCAGCTTGGCGGCGGTAGACTACGGATTTGGTGCGATAAATGGATACTCGAGGTGATAAAATGCAAAGCTGTTCTGGTTTGTCCGAGTTTATTGGCAATGACAGCAAAGGTATGAATCAGTTGAATCAATAAGTAACGGCGCTCTAAACGGCAACAAATGTCAAAGGCTTCGAGACAGTAGTGAATTGCTTCATCAATGAGATTTTGTGCTAGGGCATTTTTGCCAAGTGCATGTATACTTTTTGCGATGCCTTGTTGGTCGCCAAGTTCACGGTTTAAGCGCAAGGCTTCTTCAATCATGACTTTTTCCAAGGCAAAATCGCCTTGTTGCCCCGCGATAATCCCGAGATTTTCGATAGCATAAGAAACCCCGTGTTTATCGCCAACCAAGCGCTTTAGGCGCAGGGCTTCTTCGGCGTGTTGTTTCG
>JAYWHB010000620.1:0-2569 GCA_043777915.1 Deinococcales bacterium | reverse complement strand
GCAGTGCCGCCGAATTTGCGCCGCGTGACAGTGTACGAATTTCACATCGGGTTGTGACCCCAGCGTATGCACCACTCGAGCAGTATGCCTCAGAAGCCAAATTTGGACCATACACCGATATTTACAGTCTTGGGGCAACCTTTTACGAAGCCATCACAGGAGTACCGCCGCCCAGCGCTTTAGAGCGGCGCAAAGGCGCACGGCTTGTGCCAGTTACGCGAATCAACCCAGAAATCAGTGAGAAATTCTCGAGTACCCTCGATTATATGCTCGAGGAGCGCGTTTCTGACCGTCCACAAACCGCCCAACATGTACTGCACGAACTTGGCTTGGTGGATATTAAAAGCCGCAAAGAATTTTCGATTAAAAGTCTGGACGAACAAAATGGTGTGGTGCAAAAATCCCCAATTTTGACTCCTCGAGTCCTAGAACCGCTCGAGCCAGTTCAGAACCCCCGAAAAATTTTCGCTCGGGTTGGGGCAATCAGTGGAATGCTGACCAAGTGGTTAAAACGCTAATTCCCTCGAGAACGCAACAAAAAAAGCACCAAAAAAGCAATGGCTGCCATCAGTCCAGACAGCACCAGTGCCGCCGAAAAATCAGACTCGAGCGCCCCGTACACCGCTAGAGTCATGGTGCGGGTGCTGCCCTCGAGTGAACCAGCAAAAAGAATGGTTGCACCAAATTCGCCCAATGCCCTTGTCCACGTTAAAACAATTCCCTCGAGTAGCGCGGGTCTGAGTAACGGCAGGGTGATTTTTTGCAACACAATTGTTTCGTTCGCGCCGTCCACTCTTGCCGCATTTTCAAAGTCTGAATCGAGTTGCATTAAGCCCGCCCGAACCGTGCGAATATAGTATGGGGCTGCCACAAAAAGTTGTGCCATGACCACAGCGGCAGGGGAAAATGCCAATTGTACCCCAGCCATCTCGAGTCCAGAACCCAGAAAACCATTGCGCCCAAAGGTCAGCAGTAATCCTAGCCCAGCCACGACGGGCGGTAAAACCAACGGCAAGTCTAGGGCGGCATCCAAGACTTGTTTGCCCCAGAATTCAAACCGCGCCAGTAAATACGCCACGGGCGTTCCAAAGGCAATCGTGATGATAACGGTTGTGGCAGTCGTCCAAGCACTGACCCGCAACGCCTCGAGAACTGCGTTACTCGAGATTGAACCAAGGCTGGACAAACCCCGAAAGAGAATAATCGCCACAGGCAGCAGCAAAAACACAATCAGCAATAGTGCCATCATCAGTAACCACGCAGGTGCTTTTGTGTTTATGGTTTTTTGAGAAAGCCCCATGACTGCAAGATACCTTGTGAGGCTGGACTAAGTACATACTGCATAAATTCTTTGGCAGCAACTAGATTCTTAGATTGGCGCACAACCCCAATTGGGTATTGAGCAATCACGTTCTGGCGTTCTGGAATGGCAATTTGAATCAGACTAGAACGAATATCTGGGGTCGCATCTGTCACATAGACAATTCCCGCGTCAGCTTCGCCCAACCTGACTTTGAGCAACACTTGCCGCACATTATTTTCTTCAGAAACCACATTTTTCAGGACTCGAGCCGCAAAATCTGTGCCGTATCGTTTAGTCTCCTCGAGTTTTTGCAAGACTTGTCGGATGTACGCTCCAATCGGGACATTGGCTTGGGCAATAATCAGTTTTCTACTTGGCTTGGCTAAGTCGGCTAAGGTTTTGACTCGAGCCGCGCCACGCTTAGGCACAATCACAACCAAGCGATTTTGAGTAAAAATTTGGCTTTTCTCGAGAATTTTGCTCTGCTCGAGTTGAGTGTTAATGCTCGGTTCGGCAGTGGCAAGAACATCAACTGGAGCGCCATTTTCCAGTTGGGTTTTGAGGATTTGCGAACCGGCAAATTGAAATCGAACCTTTGTTCCTGTTTGTTGAGTAAAGCTCAATCCGATTTGTGTAAAGGCTTCGGTCAGACTCGAGGCGGCAAAAACCGTCAGGGTTTTATCTTGGGCTTGAGTCGGTATGAGTTGGGTTAGGGTCAACAGAATTGCCATTTGGAACAATTTGAATACCATTTTGTAGGGGCGAACCCCTGTGTTCGCCCTGCTGACAAATAACCCAATGGCTTGTCCAAACAATGTTTTCTTAGTGGTCAAAGTATACCTTGCCCCTACGGTTATTTGGACTGGTTCTAAATTAGGTTTCATTTGCTTAGGCAATCGGTTCTCGAGCAGGTTTCCCGGCGGCTCGAGCCAAGGGGCGGTCTGCTTGGGGCTGCTCAGAATTTAACTCAGTTTTGGTGTACATTTCTATCGCCACAGCGCGGCGCACTTCGGCTCGAGTGGCTTGCAGTCCAAGTTGGCTAAGAGTCTGGGCAATCCAAGCTCGGTTAGGAAAACGCACCCCACTGAGCTTAAACGGGGCTTGTACAAATCGTCCAAAGCTGGTGTCAGATTCGCATAAATACATCATAAAAAGTTTGCCATTTGGTTTTAGCACTCGAGCCATTTGTTCTAGGGCGCGTTTGGTGTCATGAAATTCGTTCAGGCTTGCGCCGACTACAATGCCATCAAAACTTTGGTCTGGGTA
>JAYWHB010000619.1:0-2571 GCA_043777915.1 Deinococcales bacterium | reverse complement strand
GTAGCCAAAAATGTCGAAGTGCCAATCAACCAATTCTCCAAAGCCTTAGATGGGCAGATTATGTTTGACGGAAGCAGTATCGAAGGCTTTACAAGGGTCGAAGAATCAGACATGCTGCTCCACCCAGACCTCGAGACTTTTAGGGTATACCCAGTCTTTAGCGAATCGGACGCTAAACGCGGACGGGTAGCCAGAGTGATTTGCGATATTGCCCTACCAGACGGCAAACCATTTGAAGGCGACCCGAGATTTGCCTTGAAGCGGATGATTGAAAAAACCAGCAAAGCGGGTTTTGACAAAGCCAATTTTGGACCTGAACTCGAGTTTTTCTTGTTTCAACGAAGCGCCAACGACACCGCCACGACCATCACCCATGATGCGGCTGGCTATTTTGACCTTGCGCCACTCGATAAAGGCGAAGAAGCCAGACGCGATATGGTCAATCACCTGCTCGAGCTTGGTTTTGAAGTCGAAGCGGCACACCACGAAGTTGCGCCCGGGCAGCACGAAATAGATTTTAAGTACGCCAATGCGCTCGAGACCGCCGATGCGATTTCTACTTTTAAGTTCGTGGTTAAGCGGGTTGCGCTTGCCCATAACCTCCACGCCACTTTTATGCCCAAACCTGTCGCTACCATGCCAGGTAGTGGAATGCACTTACACCTAAGTTTATTTAAGGGCGAACAAAACACTTTTTTAGACCCAAAAGGACAATTCCAGCTTTCTAAAACCGCCCAGTTTTTTATTGGTGGCTTGCTCGAACATGCCTCGGGGATGGTAGCGATTACAAACCCGATCATCAACAGTTACAAACGCCTTGTACCGGGATTTGAAGCCCCCACGACCATCGCATGGAGTGCAAGTAATCGCAGCGCCATGATTCGCGTACCTGCAAGGCGGGGCGTAGGCACACGTACCGAGCTTCGCATTCCAGACCCAGCCGCCAATCCGTACCTTGCTTTTGCTGCCATTTTAGGGGCTGGATTACACGGTATTCAAACCAAACTCGAGCCGCCACCACCAATTCAACGCAACATTTACGACATGAGTGTCCGTGACAAACGCAAACATAAAGTCAAAAACCTACCCACCACGCTGCGCGAAGCCCTGAATGAACTCGAGTCTGACCGCGTAATCCGCGATGCGCTTGGCGACCATATTTACAGTCATTTTCTACACGCCAAACGTGCTGAATGGAAATTGTATGCCGCTACAGTTCACGAATGGGAATTAGAGCGATACCTCGAGATGCTGTAGAGGACTTGGCTATGAGCTATGAGAAAGCTCATAGCTCATAGCCGCTTTGTTGTAGAGCCTCCGAAAGAATGCCATTTTATCGTCAGTTACAGGACAGACACAGGGGTGTCTTGACCATAAACGCGCACCTGACGGGCATGGTCGCCTGTCCCTACTGTCATGGCATAAAACTGCGTGAGGTAGGGGTGAACCCCCGTGTTCATCCTGTTTTCCATTCACACATTTAACGAAAATTTCTAGGAATTCAAGACCTTTCGGAAGCTCTAGCTTTGTTGCCCTAAGCCTCCAAAACCTGTAGACTCGAGCCAACCATGACCCTTTCTATGTGGCAACTCGATGCAATTCCGCCGCCAGCCCTTCTTGACTGAAGCGGCATTAACGTTTTTTCGTCTCGAGACTGTAAAAGAGGTGTCTTATGGGTTTTATTGATTTGGTCACAAGTGTTCCCGGTGCAAAGTCCAAGGAATTAAATGAACGTCGTGCCAAAGCGGTTTCTGGTGGTCTAGCCATGGCAAATGGAATTGCCGTAGTCAGTGCCGAAGGCAGTTTAGTGCATGATGCCGACGGCAATACCTTTATTGATTTGGCGGGTGGAATTGGGGTTCTGGCAGTTGGGCATCGTCCTAAAAGCGTCACCGACGCTGTTCACGCTCAGGTTGATAAATACCTGCACATGTGCAGCATTGTCGCCAATTACGAACCCTATGTTGAAGTCTGCGAAGTTCTAAACCGTTTAACACCCGGCGATTACCCCAAGAAAACCCTACTTTCTAACGGTGGCGCAGAAGCGGTTGAAAACGCAGTCAAAATGGCACGGAAATTCACAGGCAGAGCCGGCGTGATTGTCTTTGAAGGGGCATACCACGGACGCAGTAACCTAACCATGGCAATGACCAGCAAATGGGGGCTTTTCAAAAAAGGCTTTGGTCCGTTTGCCCCAGAAGTGTACCGTTTGCCACTGCCGAACCTGTACCGCACCCCAAAAGGTATCTCGAGCGAGGATTATTTGGTGTGGTGCTGCAAGAACTTAGACGATGCAATGGTTTCGCATATTGACCCAAGTGCGGTTGCCTGTATCGTGATTGAACCTGTGGTCGGCGAAGGTGGATTTATTCCTGTGCCAAAAGAGTTCTTAGAGAAGATTCGTGAAGTCTGCACCCGCATTGGTGCAGTCATGATTGCCGATGAAATCCAAAGTGGTTCTGGGCGGACGGGGAAACTCTGGGCAATTGAACATAGTAATGTCATACCAGACATGATTATCAGTGCCAAAAGCCTTGCGGCTGGACTGCCTTTAAGTGCGATTACCGCTCG
>JAYWHB010000618.1:0-2571 GCA_043777915.1 Deinococcales bacterium | reverse complement strand
CGGCAATTCGTCAAGGGGAATTGGTGGCTCGAGTGCTGGGGGTCAATGCCACCTTGGTTAAATTGCAATCTTTTGTCATCTCGAGTTTTTTTGTTGGTTTGGTTGGGGCATATGCAGCCGGTAAAACCTTTTATATCACTCCACCCGAGGCGTTTAGTGCTTCGGTCAGCGTGACGGCGCTGGTGATGCCAATTTTTGGAGGTTTGTACAGCACCGTCGGTCCGATTTTAGCGGCGGTGGTACTGCGGATTCTCGAGGAGTTGCTGCGTTTGGTTTTGCCTCAAGGCTACTTAATTGGGTACGGGGTTATTTTGGTGCTTTCGATTTTATTTTTACCCAAAGGATTACTGAGCTTATGGAAAAAATGATTCTCAAAGCTGCCAATTTGTCAAAACGCTTTGGCGGTCTGCAAGCGGTCAATAATGTTTCATTGGAACTGTTTGAAAACGAAATTTTAGGCGTGATTGGACCAAATGGCGCGGGTAAAACCACATTCTTAAACTTATTGTCTGGGGTTTTTCTTCCCGACTCTGGAACACTGCACCTACAAAACACCGACATCACCAAGGCTGTGCCAGAAACCCGAGCCAGACTGGGTTTAGGCAGGGCTTTTCAGATTGCCCAGCCTTTTCCAGAGATGACAGTTCTCGAGAATGTGGCGGTTGGTGCATTATTTGCCGCCGATTTACCGATGAAAAAAGCCTTGGCTCGAGCCGAAGAAGTGCTTGAACTGACCGGTTTAAGCGCCAAACGCAATGTGGCTGCCCATAATTTAAGTTTGCTCGAGGACAAACGCCTTGAAATGGCTCGGGCGCTTGCCACCAATCCCAAGGTCTTACTGCTGGATGAGGTCATGGCGGGATTGCGTCCATCTGAGGCGCAAGAAGCGGTTGAGGTGATTAAAGTGATTCGTAGCCAAGGGATTGCTGTATTGTTTATTGAGCATTTAATGCACGTGGTTAAAGTTTTGGCAGACCGAGTAATTGTCATGGATCACGGTGAAGTGCTGGCATTTGGAACGTATAGTGAGGTCACCAAAAACGCGGCGGTTATCGAAGCCTACTTGGGTTCTGAGGTAAACGCATGAGTCTGGTGCTGCGCTTAAATAATTTGCAAGCCGCTTACGGCAAGGTGCAAGTGCTGTGGGGCATCAATTTACAAGTCGAAGATGGCGAATTTGTAACCGTGGTCGGCAGCAATGGGGCTGGCAAAACCACCATGCTTCGCACCATCTCGAGCCTGATACAAGCCACAAAAGGCACAGTCGAACTGTTTGGTCAGAACATCACCAATGCTCCAAGCAGCCAAATTGTTCGGGCTGGACTGGCGCACGTTCCTGAAGGACGGCAGTTATTCCCGTTCATGAGCGTAGCTGATAACTTAGAGCTTGGGGCATCGGCAAAATCAAGTGCTTGGGCGGCTCGAGAATCCACCAGACGCGAAATGTACACCTTATTCCCGCGTTTAGAAGAAAGAAAAATCCAATTGGCTGGGACATTATCTGGCGGAGAGCAACAAATGCTGGCAGTCGCACGGGCGTTAATGGCACTGCCTCGAGTGATGCTGGTGGACGAACCAAGTCTTGGGTTATCGCCCAAACTGACCCAGATTGTGTTTGCTGCCCTTGAAGCCGTTTCTAAACGTGGTGTAGCCGTGCTGCTGGTTGAACAAAATGTCCGTCAAAGCCTGCGCTTAGCCAATCGTGCCTATGTTCTCGAGAACGGCAAAGTGACGCTTGAAGGGACTGGAGCAGCCTTACTCGAGGATGAACGGGTCAAAAAAGCATATCTGGCACTCTGAAAAAAAGGCAAAAGCCCATAGCCCAAAGCCCTACTTGCGCTTAAAGAGCTTATCCATGATGCCTTGCTTGGCGGGCGCGGCTGGTTTTCCAGACATACCACCAGGTTTGGCTTCTGGCTTTGGAGCGCGACCTAAAACCATTTTTGGCTCGGCTGGCACTTGGGGGATAACTTCCCCGACACTGCTTTCTCTGGTTTGGGTACTGTTTTCGGTCTCGGTAGGTGCATTGCCACTCAGTAAATCAGTCAGCACCACCCAAAAATCGTGCATGGTCGGACGAAAACCTATTTCTTTGGACAAACCACGGTCTATTAGCCGAGCAAGGGCGCGAGGTGTCGAAGGACTGACATTTTTAAGCGGTAATGGAATTTTGGTCATGTGGGCAATTTGTAGTTCTTCAACAGTGTTGCCAGTAATTGGACGCTGTTTAGAAAGCAGTTCATAGGACATCACCGAAAAACTATAGACATCGGACTTGGGTGTGCCGTGTTCACCACGAAAGACCTCGGGTGCCATATAAAACGGGCTGCCAGCCGGAGGTGTTGGGTTTTTATCACTCGAGGCAGCCCCAAAATCAGCTAGAAAGCCACGTCCGTTGGAGGTGTAAATATTGCTTGGTTTAACATCTTGATGAATCACTTTTTTACTGTGGCAATACTCTAATGCACTCGAGATGTCGAGTAAAATCGCTAAAATACCCTCTAAGGTCAGGTTGCGTGGGTTAAGTTCGCCTTCTGGGAAATACTGGACTGCTAAATGGGCATGACCACC
>JAYWHB010000617.1:0-2576 GCA_043777915.1 Deinococcales bacterium | reverse complement strand
GTTACCTGCTGGAGTGAATCTTATTAAATTTAGGAAAGACTTGCAGGACACGCTAAATCTCGGAGTTAAAGCAGCCTAAAACATTCCGAACTATTGACCATTAAATCTAAATGATAATGAATCTGCTCAACGGTATAGTTTCCTAAATTGATCTTCTCACGAGGTACGAGCATTTCAGTATTTTCTTCGAGAGATTTTAGAATATGTCGAATAATGTCCATTTCTCGTCGCATAATTACCCCAGATGCCCAATCAACTTCTCCCAAAGCTCGAGTTCTTCTTCGCTTGGGTTTTGCGGTACAACAATCCGCATCTCGAGCAGCACATCTCCCCTGCTGCCATCTTTTTTGTACCAACCCTGCCCGCGCAAACGCAAAACGCGCCCTGCTTGGCTGCGTGGCGGAATACTAATCTCGCCGCGTCCCTCGAGCGTCATGGCTTCGAGCTTACCGCCAAGCACTGCAATTGGGGCTGGTACATCAAGAATCACGCGCACATCATCGTTCTCGAGCTTAAAAATCGGGTCTTTCTCGAGCCGAATGGTCAGGAGTACATTTGCGCCACCGGGGGCTTGACCACGCAAGCGCATTTTCTGACCATCCCGTGCGCCTTTGGGAATACTGACCTCGAGTTGTTTATCCCCGACGTTGATGTTGCGGGTTGTGCCGCGAAAGGCTTCCGATAAACTGATGGGTAATGTGCCTTCAACATCGGGGGCTGCCCGTTGAAATCCGCCTTGTCCGAAAATATCTTGCGGATTTGCGCCACCAAACCCGCCACCTCGAGAACCACCAAAGCCACCACCAAAAAGCGTCTGGAAGAAATCCGAGAAATCCGTTCCCTGACCGCCACCTTGGTAGGTATAGCCACCACCGCCCGGTGGAACACGCCCATTGGCAGCATCCGCGCCGTAAGTATCGTAAATTTTGCGTTTCTCGAGGTCGCCAAGGACTTCGTAGGCTTCGTTGATGTCTTTGAATTTGGCTTCTGCCCCTGTTGCCGAGTTTTTATCTGGGTGATATTGCTTAGCCAGTTTGCGGTAGGCGCTTTTAATGTCATCTTCGGAGGCGCTTTTGGGGACACCAAGGGTTTTGTAGTAATCCTTGTAATTCATGGTTCGCGTCCTCCTCGAGACGATGCTGTTCTAATCATTATGTTTGGGCATTCGTAGGGGCAGACCCCTGTGTCTGCCCTGATTGGCTTTTGCTTTTTGCATTAGCTTTCGGCAAGTTGGGCGAGGCGTGCCTCGCCCCTACGGTTAATTCATTTGCTTACTAACAATCACTCGAGCGGGGCGAATCAGCTTACCATTCAGGGTGAATCCAGCTTGAAAGACCTCAAGTACAATGTCGTCTTGTGCGCCGGGGATGACTTGCAGGGCTTCGTGAACATTTGGGTCAAATGTGGAGTCCTTACCTGCAACCATGACCGCGCCGTACTTCTCGAGGTTTTTCAAAAAATTCTCGCGGACATTTTGCAAACCCGGAATCAAGGTAGCTGGGTCTTTTACACCCGCGTCGGTGGCTCTCGAGATGTCGTCGTAAGTCCCTAGGAGCGTTTCAATGGCTTCGGCTGCGCCAGTGGTTTTGGCTTCTTTGGCATCTTCAGATGTGCGGCGACGATAATTTTCAAAGTCATCTTGAAGGCGCACATAACGGGTTTTCCATTCTGAAAGTTCACGCTCGAGTTCGTCGGCTCGCTGCATTCGTTTCATCATTTCGTCAATTTTGGCGAAGGCTGCTTCGTCCATTTCTGGCATGGGGTTGGCGGTTTCGCCATTCTCGAGTTCGGTATCGTTAGGATTGTCCACGTTTACAGTGTCCTCGAGTGTTTCTTTATTTTCTGTGTCGGTCATAGTCTTCCTCATTAGAAATTTTGGGGAGGGGTGGTTTATTCCCCACCCCAAAAAGGTGCGTATCCAAGTGCGTAGTTTAGCCAGCAGGTTTGAAATCTGCATCTATCACATCGTCATCTTTCTTGGTTTCGGTATTTGCAGCTTCGCCGCTTGGTTGGTTCTGGGCGGCGGCTTGCATCAGGTTACGCAAGGCTTCCTCAAGGTCTTTTTGTAATTGTTCTATTTTACTGTCATCGGTGGCATCGTTTTGAATCGCAAGTTTGGCTTCATCGGACAGGCTCTGCACTTTGTCTTTCAGGTCTTGCGGAGCGCTGGCACTTTCGGTAATTTGTTTTTCGGCGTTGATTCTGAGCGCATCTAAACCATTACGTTTTTCGATTCGTTCACGGTTTGCCTTATCGGTTTCGGCATTCAGTTCGGCATCGCGTACCATACGGTCAATTTCGTCTTTGCCAAGCGTGGTGGTATTTTCGACACGGATATTGGCTTCTTTGCCCGTGGATTTTTCCTTGGCAGAGACACGCAAAATACCGTTAGCATCCAAATCAAAAGTCACTTCGATTTGTGGAATTCCGGCGGGCATTGGCGGGATTCCCTCGAGCTTAAAACGCCCTAAGCTCTTGTTGTCATTTGCCATGCTGCGCTCGCCTTGCAAAATGTTAATTTCCACGCCCGGTTGGTTGTTATCGGCGGTGGTGTAAATCTCGGTTTTCTTGGCTGG
>JAYWHB010000616.1:0-7145 GCA_043777915.1 Deinococcales bacterium | reverse complement strand
GATTGTTCATTTGTGTTAAGCGCTTGACACACCCAACTTAATAATTTTGCGAAATTGTGTTTACTTCGGTTTCGCCGAAAGTCAAACCGCCTGTTAAGGCACAAGGAGATTCACCCATGAAAAAAGTAATGTTAGCCAGTGCTGTTGTTGCCCTGACCGTCGCCGCGATTGCCCAAGCCCAGAGTAACGCTTGGAAAATCGTTGCCGATGAACGCTTTAGTGTCGCCACCGTCGAGAACAAAACCGACATTGAAAACTGGACAGGTCGCACCAGCAAAATCACTGGCACAATCAACTTTGATGCTGCCACCAAAACTGGTAGTGGCACAATTATGGTTGATGGGGCGAGCATTGACACGGGCGTAGCCTTACGCAACGAACACATGCGAAGCGCCGACTGGTTTAACTTTGACAAAGATGGCATGATTAAATTTGTTGCCACCAGCGTCCGCAATACCACTGGCAACAACTATTCTGTGGCAGGCGAATTAACCATGAAAGGCATCACCAAACGTTTAACCACCACCGCCACCTTAAAAATCACCAATGCTAGTGAAGTCACCAAAAGCATGGGCTTTGGCGGTAATGTGGCTGCCTTAAGCACCAAGTTCAAAGTTAAGCTCTCGGATTTTGGCGTTAAGCACCCAGCCATCGGCGCAGGACGAGTCAATGACAGCGTAGAAATTACTCTGGCTGTTGTGGCAACGGATAAATAAATCATGTTCTCGAGACTGCGACCTATTTTTCTGGGCTTAGCCGTGTTTGGTGTGGTCGTGCTAATCGGTAGTTTTGTGGTCTCGAGTGTCATCACCCAAAATGCGGTTTTAGCCCAACGTATCGAAATTCAGGAAGCTGGTGTAGCCGCATTATTTGGCGCAGAAAACGAAGTTGGTAAACCCATCGGCAGTCCGCAACGCCTGATTATTAGCGACCCAAAAGCCTTCCTCGAGAAAACAGGCGAAAACGGTTTGCGTTACGTGAGCGATAAGTACCTCAAAGACAACAATATTTATCCGCTCCAAGCCCTCACCGTCGAATTTTTTCGTAACATCACCGCAATTATCGCTGGACTAGGTGCAATGGTTATGTTTGGCTTATGGCGTTTCAGCAAACCAAAAGCCTAAATCAGAAAACACCGTCTCGAGTTCTTAGGCTCGAGACGGTGTTTTTTAGTGCGTTGCAACTTGGGCTATCGAATCGGGTTTGTCATGCACCGCAATTTTATCTATCAGTGTGGCACTGGCTTGGTTCATGCCAATCACTTCTACTTCAATGCCCTTGCGTCTGAGTTTAAGTACCACTTTATCAAGCGCTCCAACTGCCGAACCATCCCAAAGATGCGCTTCGGTCAGGTCTATTTGTACTTTAGAAATGTCTTCGTTAAAGTCAAACCCTGCCACAAATTCGTGGGTGCTGACAAAGAATAATTGTCCGTGTACTGAGTAAATCCGAGTGGTTTGATCAGAACTGAGTGAACTGCTCACCCGAGATAATTGTGAAACTTTACGCGCAAACATAATGGCACTAAGAATCACACCTGTGAGGACACCCATGGATAAATCATGGGTGAATACTGTTACAGCCACGGTCACAACCATGACAATACTTTCACCTCGTGGGTAAATAGCTAAATTACGCAAACTAGACCAATCAAAAGTGCTAACTGAAACCACAATCATCACTGCCACCAAAGCCGCCATTGGAATTTGTACCAGTAAGGGTTGTAAAATCAGGATTAGAAACAATAAAAACATTCCAGCCACAAAAGTAGATAAACGTCCGCGTCCACCACTACTGACGTTAATCATACTCTGACCAATCATCGCGCAGCCTGCCATGCCGCCAAAAAACCCTGTGATGATATTGGCAATGCCTTGCCCTGTGGATTCACGGTTCTTATCGCTGGTGGTGTCGGTGCGGTCATCCACAAGTTGCGCTGTTAATAATGACTCGAGTAAACCAACCATGGCTAGAGTCAAGGCAATTGGTAATAAAAGTTGTAGAGTCTCGAGATTAAGCGGAATGTTGGGTATTGCAAATGGTGGAAAAATCGTTGGTAATGTTCCCATATCGCCCACGGTTTTCACATCAGCTTTGGTCAGCATCGAAACGGCACTCAAGGCAACTATCGCAACCAATGCACTAGGAATGGCTTTGAAGACTCGAGGCAACAAGTAAATAATCGCTAGTCCTGCTGCCAGCATCGCATACGTTTGCCAGTTCGCCCCGATGATTTGCGGTAATTGTGCCATAAATATCAAGATGGCTAAGGCATTAACAAAACCAGTCATCACACTGCGCGGCACGAATTTTAGGTAACGGGCTAATCGCAACCAACCAAAAATAATTTGTAGTACCCCTGTTAAGACCGTAGCGGCAAACAAATAGCCCAAACCGTGGTCTTTGACCAAATCCACCATCAGTAAAGCCATTGCACCCGTAGCGGCACTAATCATCCCCGGACGACCCCCGACAAAGGCTGTGGTCACAGCAATAATAAACGAGGCGTACAAACCAACTTGCGGGTCAACTCCCGCAATAATACTAAAAGCAATAGCTTCGGGAATTAAAGCCAGTGCCACAACAATACCAGATAAAATATCTGGTCTGAGATTAGAAAACCATTCTTTTTGATATGCAGCTATATTCATAAAAAACCTCTGGACATAAAATTACTGTGGGCATATGAAAGCAACGCCAAGTGCCTTCTTAAATGCTGATTCAAATTGATTTTCGGATTATGTCTGGGAATCCGAAACCCACAGTACGTGAAGTGTAACACAAGTTCGATACAAAGCCGTAAACAGGGCTAAAGAAAGATGGAGCTTGTTTGTTTAACTGGTGGTTAGTTTTGTACGGTTAGTACAATTCGTTCAGTATTGACTTAACATTCCGTAAAGATTATATTAAATGTATGTTAAACCCTCGAGAGCAAATCATTGAAAATTTTGGTCAGTATTTTGAAAATTTCAAATTTCCTCGCACTTTTGGGAGAATTTACGGCTTACTGTTAATTACTGACCAGCTTTATCTGGGATTGGATCAAATAGCCACAGAAATTGGGGTTTCAAAAGCCAGCATTTCAACTGTGGTTCGTCAACTTGTGAGCTATATGATGGTCGAAAAAGTAACCATGCCAGGTGATCGCCGTGATTACTACCGGGTCTCGCCAAGAGCCGCAATGAATCATTTACAAAGTTCGATTCGTGGCTCACTTAGTTTTCATAGCCTGATTGAAGAAACTGCCAAACTCGAGGATTTAACCCCAATGGCACGTCAAAAAGTCAACAGCATCGAGCATCTTTATGCAGCTTTAGCCCAAGTCTTTACCGAATTTATGATCAATTACGAAAAACAATTGGAGGTCTAAATCATGAATGCCATCGAATTGCAAAACATTCATAAGCATTACAAAACAACACATGCTTTAAGTGGTTTAACCTTATATGTCCAAACAGGAGAATTATTTGGTTTGGTGGGCATAAACGGCGCAGGTAAAACCACCACACTATCCACCATCATGGGATTTATTCGTGCCACAAGCGGTACGGCTCGAGTTTTGGGTTTAGACCCATGGTTACAAGCACCTGCTTTGCACGCTAAAGTTGCTTGGTTGCCTGGGGATGTACGATTGCCTGATGCACAAACAGCCAACGAATGGTTGGCATATCAAGCTAAAGTGCTTAAGCTCGAAATAAATCGCATAAAAGCCCTTGGTGCAGAATGGGAAGTCCCTTTGAATCGTCCTATGCGAACCCTTTCTAAAGGCAACCGACAAAAAGTAGCTTTGTTGCGTTTGCTTGCCAGTAATGCAGAACTGATTATTTTGGATGAACCAACTTCAGGATTAGATCCGATTGCCCAAGAACGATTATTACTTACCCTGAGACAACGCGCTCAACAAGGAACAACCGTTTTGCTGAGTTCTCATAGTCTTAACGAAGTACAAACGCTCTGTGACCGAATCGCAGTAATAGACCAAGGTCAAGTGGTACGCCAAGGCGGTGTGGCAGCTTTAACTGGTCAAGTTCAAAGTCTTCATATTTGGAGTCAGCTTCCAATAAACCCCAAGGTCTTAGCCCCTTGGAAAGTTGAACATATAACCGTGCATCACTGTATTATCGAAGGCGAAAAATTACTTGAAAAAGTCATTCCATTACTTTTACCATTTGGGATTGAACGCCTAGAATTTGGAGGCATGGGCTTAGAGCGATTACTCGAGCAGGTACGTCAGACTGGAGGTCAATCATGAATCAAGCCGTTTTTTTGAATACCCTTCGTAACGGACAAATTGGTCTGATTTGGTATTTAGTGGCAGCTTTTGTTGGAGTAGCCGCAGGAGGAGCGGGACTCAGCACCCTCCAAGGCGAAAATGGTGTTGCCTTAGCCGAAATTATTAAATCACTCCCTCCGGCTCTTTTATCCGCTTTCAAAATTAACATCTCGAGCTTTCTGAGTCCAATTGGTTTTATTGCATCTCGTTCATTGGGTTTATTTATCCCATTGATATTGATTGCTTTTGCCGCAGGCAGTGCAGGCAGCCTCAGTCAACTGATTGAACGAGGCACAATTCATTTTGAATTGTCCTTACCAATAGCACGTTGGCGTTGGTTACTCTCTCGGATACTGGCAGCGACTCTAAGTCTTTTTTGTATCTTGCTACTCATCACAATTGCGCTTTACCTTTTTACCCCTGCCCAATGGTGGCGTTACGGAATTTACGGTTTTGCATTTGGTTTCTTATGGCTTGGTTTAGCCTACGGCATTGCAGCTTTTACTCGAGAACGAAGCACTTTAACCACTTTGGTTTTTGGGTTTTTTGCCTTGCAATACCTCATTTCAATCCTGACTTCGACCAACCAAAATAGCCAGTGGTTAGCCCAATTCAGTCTTTGGAGCGCCTATCAACCCGAAACCATCATGATAACAGGATTACCATGGTGGACTGTTTTTAGCTGGCTTGGACTTGGCGCTTTGGGTATTGCAGTGTCGTTAGTGCAATGGCAAAAACGGGATTTGCCCGCCTAAGTTTTCTACGGTTTTGCAGTATCTACTTTTATTTGCTCGAGTGTAAGTTTTGTTTTTGACCTCAAGTTTTTACTTATCTTCTCGAGCCACAAGCTGACACCAATTTCACAAATAATTCTGTATACTTTCGCAGTTTATTATCTTGGAGGATACAAAATTGAAAACCCTTGAACGTTTCACCATCACCGATGCCGCCGAAATTTATGGTGTGCCGAGTTGGGCTGGTGGCTATTACCGCATTAGCGAAACTGGTTTGCTCGAGGCGACCCCCACCCAAAATGGTGTTTCTGTGCCTTTAACCGCAATTCTCGAGGAACTTAAAAAACGCGATGAGGCTCTGCCAGTCATTATTCGTTTTCCGCAGATTCTTGAGTCTCGAGTGCGAGGTTTGAATGCGGCTTTTGCGGCAGCGATAGCTGAGTACAATTACCCCGGAACGTATCAAGGTGTTTTTCCGATTAAAGTCAATCAGCGCCGCGTGGTGGTTGAAACCATTGCCAAGGCTGGTCGGGAATTTGCCCATGGCATCGAGGCGGGTTCTAAAGCCGAACTTGCTTTGTGTTTAGCCCAAGAACTTCATCCAGACGCGCTGCTGTGTTGTAATGGCTTTAAGGACGATGGTTTTGTGCGCCTTGCGCTTTGGGGGCGTAAGCTCGGCAAGAACGTGGTGATTACCTTAGAAAAATTCTCGGAACTCGAGCGAGTGCTGCGGATTGCTAAAGAAGTCGGAGTCAAACCAGCCGTTGGTGTGCGTTTTAAGTTGCACGCCAAAGGCAGTGGGACTTGGGAAGAATCGGGTGGGGATGGCGCAAAATTTGGTTTGAACGCCACCGAATTGCTGGCTGTGGTCAACCGCTTAAAGGGCTTGGGTTTAGAGAATGCACTGCAAATGCTGCATTGTCATGTCGGCAGTCAACTGACCGATATTCGCCGTATTAAAGTGGCAGTGCGTGAAGCAGCGCAGACTTACGCCGAGTTGCGTGAGCTTGGCGTGGGGATTAAGTACCTTAACGTCGGTGGCGGACTGGCGGTAGATTATGACGGCAGCAAAACCACGTTTTACTCGAGTGCCAATTACACCCTGCAAGAATATGCCCAAGATGTGGTCTACAGTGTCCTCGAGACCTGCAAAGGGGCAGAACTCGAGACCAGTGCCTACCCAATAATCCTCTCGGAATCTGGACGGGCTTTAACGGCGCATCATGCTGTGCTGGTGCTGCCAGTGCTAGATGTGACTGGACCAACCCGCTATCCAGCCGACCTTGCACCAAGAGACCCCGATTCCCATGATTTGGTCAAGGATTTAGAGCAGATTTATGAAAATATCAGCCTAAAAAACTATTCGGAGATGTACAACGATGCCGTGGATTCCAAAACTCAAATGCACACCTTGTACGACCTTGGCTATCTGAACTTACGAGACCGCGCTCGCAGCGAAGAATTGTTTAACCGAATTTTGCAAAAGGTCTTAAAAGTCATCGAGGAAGCCGACTCCAAGTACGTGCCTGAAGAATTTGAAGATTTACCGCCGCTCTTGGCAGACAAGTACATCTGTAATTTTAGTTTATTCCAAAGCCTGCCAGACCACTGGGCAATAGATGCACTTTTTCCAATTGTACCACTGAGTCGGCTCGAGGAACGCCCGACCAAACTTGGTACAATTGTGGATATTACTTGCGATTCAGACGGCAAAATAGATAAGTTCATAGACCTGCGTGATGTCAAAAAAGCGATTGCGCTGCATGAATTTAATCCAGAGCAACCCTATTACCTTGGGGTCTTTTTGGTTGGCGCATACCAAGATGTCTTGGGCAGCGACCATAACCTGTTTGGCAAAGTCAATGAAGTTCATGTGACTGTCGAGGATAACGGCGAGTACGAAATAGATTTATTTGTCCGTGGTCAAAAAGCTCGGCGTTTAATCGAAGGTATGGGCTATACCGCGCCACAACTTTTCTCGAGTATGCGCTCACAAGTAGACCGCAGTGTTGCCATGAAAGTGGTTGGCACAGACGAAGGTGAGAGCTTTTTAGAGCATTACGATGAGGAACTTGTGGGCTACACCTACCTCGAGTAACGGGGTTTTAAGCTGTGCAGCACACCAAAAGCGGATTCCT